>JANQUM010000422.1 GCA_030731175.1 Spirosomataceae bacterium | reverse complement strand
GTCAGTAAAATAAAACAAGTTAATAATCACTTTTTAGTTTTCTACGCCTCGCTCGATAACGTCCTCGCCCGACAGAACGTATTCGGCTACCGTTTCTCCGCCGACGGCACAGAAAGCTTTGAAGTCCGTCCGCCCGTTTACCGGACTTTCTTCTTCGGTGTTTCGTGGTCAATTGGCGAACTCAACCAAACGCCAGATGCGGCAAATTTGGATTTTTAAAAGCCCCCTAACCCCCAAAGGGGGAATTTCAATTAGCCCCCTTCGGGGGATGGGGGCTATAAATAAACAACAACAATGAAAAAATCAATCATCTTTCTATTCGCAATCCTTTCTTCATCAACCGTTTACGCTCAGGATTCAAAGTTCGAAGCGGCAATGAAGCCACTCGTGGCAGAAATTCACGCAACCCGTTTTGACCAGTCATTAACTGACGTTTCAAACAAAATGGAACGCATCGCTGCCGCCGAACCAAACGAGTGGGTGCCTAATTACTACGTTGCTTATTGCAATATCATCGGTTCGCTTTCGGAGCAAGACGATGATAAAAAAGACTTGATGCTCGACAAAGCCGAAAAGTACCTCGAAAAAGCGGCGAAATTGTCAAAAAACAACGACGAAATCGAGCAACTTACGGCATATTTCTACAACGCAAAACTTGCCGCCAGCCCCATGACGGGTTGGATGCGGTACGGAAGTAAAGTGGAAAAACATCTCGAAAATGCGAAGAAATTAAATCCGCAAAATCCAAGAGTAGCACTCTTAGAAGCTGAATCGGTTTACTATACGCCGTCAACATTTGGCGGCGGGAAAGACAAAGCCAAACCGATGCTTGAAAAGGCTAAAAAGCTCTTCGCCGAATTTACCCCGAAAAACGAATTAATGCCCAATTGGGGAGCTCAGACCGTAGATTATTACCTCTCACAATATTAAAATGAGCGACCAAAAGAAAGTTATTTTATCCCCTTTTTTGATAATTGCCGTCAACATTTTGGTGGCAATTATCACGGGGAAATTCATAGGAAAATGGGCTTTCATTCCGATTATTCTCATCGAATGGGTGCTTTTCGCTTATTTCATCAGAAAATTCGGAAAGTCAAATTCAATTCACAATTGGTTACGTCCAACCAAAGGTAAATACGGCTGGAAAATAGCGGCTTTACTCATGGGTATATTGACGCTTCCGCTGTTCATTTTTAACCACAAATTACTTGCTCCGTGGCAAATTTGGCTACCGTGGGTTATCCTCGCATTAGTCAACCCATTTTTGGAAGAATTTTACTGGCGGGGTTTGTTACTTGATTATACAGCAAGCTGGTCAAAGTGGCGTTCAGTACTTTTTACTGCTACTATTTTCTCGGCAAGCCACGCTGTATTCGGCATAAATTCTGAAATTAATCGGGGAATAGAAACGTTAGTTGCTAACTTTATTATGGGCGTAATTTGGGCAATTGTTTACCAAAAAACGGGCAGTTTACGCTGGACAATCGCCGGGCATTTCTTCGTTGATTTCTTTAGTGTTTCTGCTCCAGCATTTTTAGATTTGTTTGAAAAACAAAGTTTTTGAAAGTGAAAAACTTGCACTTCGTTCACATAAAAAACGCTACATTAGATTATGAAAGAAAACCACCGAAGTCAGCTCATTCCACCTTCGTTATTTAAAAAGAACCTGCTCGGTTTTGTGTTTTTATTTGTGTTTTCGGTAATTCTCACATATTCGCTGAGTAGTATCGTCTATTTTACCAATTTGGTGGTAGCCTCGGGCAGTCAGAACAGCTACGAATTTGGAGTAATCATCCAGAACATCTTATTTGCATCGCTGGCAGCCGTTTTTTCTTGGATTTTCATCAAGTTGTTTGACTTCCGCATTAAATCAATTTGGCTAAAATACCTGTTGCTTTTTTTACTCATTGAGTTCGTGATGTTCTTCGCAAGTTACTATATGTACATTTACGTGTGGCAAGAGTTGGGTGATTACAATCCTGACATCCAACCCACTATTAGCCTCGGTTTACAGTCGGCGTTGATACCCGGTTTCGTTGGAATGATTTACTACTACTTTTGGCGGGCTTCGCAGCAAGTCAATAAAAAAATAGACGAGCAGGAAATGCAATTACTTCAATTAGAACAAAATAAAACCCGTGCCGAATTAGCCGCCTTGGAGGCTCGAATAAATCCGCATTTTTTGTATAACGCCCTGAACAGCATCGCCAGTTTGATTCACGAAGCTCCCGATACGGCAGAAGAAATGACAATGAATTTATCGAAGCTTTTTCGGAAAACGACGGGTAAAAACCAAGCAACCTTTTGTACCGTCAAAGAGGAAATTGAAATGGTGAAAACCTACATAGACATTGAGCAAGTCAGGTTTGGAAAACGGCTTCGTTTTGAAACCACGATAGCTGCCAACTGCGAAGACCTCAAAGTACCGACGTTCATCATCCAACCTTTGGTAGAAAACGCCATAAAACACGGCGTAAACGAAATTATTGAGCAAGGCATTATTTCTATTACTGTTGAAAAACAGCAAAATACCTTGCAGCTTTCTGTTGCTGATAACGGTCCCGATTTTCAACTTGGCGAAAACTCGGGTTATGGCTTAACGAGTATTCAGGAAAAGTTGCGGTTGCTGTATGATACCGAAGGAACCATAAATCTCGAAAATTCGCCTCAGAAACGGGTAGTTATTACGCTTCCATCCATTCAGGATTAAACAGTTTTAGCAGATGAAAAAACTTACCACTTTACTCGTTGATGACGAGCCGCTCGCCATAAAAAGATTGGCACGATTACTCGAAACGTACGAGGAGACAATCGAAATTATCGGTTCGGCAAAGAACGGGCTGGAAGCCGTTGAAATGATTCAGGAATTACAACCGGAAGTTGTTTTT
>JANQUM010000421.1 GCA_030731175.1 Spirosomataceae bacterium | reverse complement strand
TTTTCTCGACTATCTAACTACATAATTGAAACAGTTTAAGTTTAATTTCCTACAACACAATCCGAAACGTAGTGCCTTTATTGATTTCGGATTGGACGGTGATTTCGCCGCCGTGCATTTGCACGATTTGGCGGGAAAGGCTCAAACCAATTCCAGAACCTGCTTTTTTGGTCGTGAAAAACGGAATAAAAACCTTACTCAAAGCCTCGGTTTCGATGCCCATGCCGTTGTCTTCCACTTCAATAATGCAGCGTTCGTTGGTTTGGTACGCCCGTAGTTCTACGCACGATTTGTTGTTTTTTGAACGGGCTTCGGAGGCGTTTTTGATTAAATTAATCAATACTTGTTCCATCAAAGACGGATCGGCGAAAACGGAGAAATCACCTTCAATAGCTATTTTGAAATCAACGTCCACTTTTTCTAATTCGGGTGAAGTCAGGGCGATGGTCGATTTTAGTAGTTCGTTGATGGTCAGGTATTCCTTGTTTGGCTTCGGAATGGTGGTGAAATCGCGGTAGGCGTTTACAAAGTCCATCACGCCGTTGCCTCGTTTCTCAATGGTTTTGAGAGCTTCCTGCAAATCTTCCACGGCTTCTTTTGATTGGTCGTCGTGGACTTCGATTTCGTTGTCCACAATAATTTTCATCGTCCCGATTAACGAGACAATCGGCGTGATGGAATTCATTATTTCGTGACGAAGTACTTTCGTCAGGTTCTGCCACGCTTCCAATTCCCGCAATTGTAGTTCTGAGCGGATGTTTTGAATAGAAACCAGTCGTACCATTTTTCCCCGTAACTGAATATCAGTGGCGTTGAGCGAAAGTTCGTTTCCGGCTAAATTTACCAACGCTCCTTTGCCGGATTTCAATTCCGTTAATTTCTCGTAAAACTCTGGAGCGTTTTGTTGAATATCGTCGAGCGTTCGTAAACGGTAGATATTCAGCAATTTATTCGTCGCCTGATTCGCAATTTCAATATTCCCTGCCGTATCGTAAGATAAAATCCCGACGCTGATTTGCTGCACAATGGCGTTGATAAAATGCAGGTTTGCTTCCCGTTCGGCACGTACTTTCCGGAAACTATGAACCACTTCATTAAACTGATTATTGAGGTCGCGGAAACTTTCCCCCAAACCGTTATCTGCTCGAAAAGAGATGGCAAAATCTTCGTATCGAATTGCTTCTAAAAACGACGTAAGTTTGCGATTTACACTTACTAAATAAACGTAAATGCTACTTATTTGAACCGCTAAAATCAGCGATACGAATATGGTGATTGGCCACTGCTCGTGCAGGATTGTCCACGCCAAACCGAAGCAGGTTAGCGTGAGAACGCCAACGCGGTAGATGATGCCGATGGAGAAGTTTTTCATGTTTGTTCTGCGTTATCACCCACCCCGTCTGCCGACTTCGTCAGGCATCCACCCCTCCGAGGAGGGGACTTTGCGAAGCCACAATTTCTACTGGATTTAAAAGTATTCGACGAACAGAAAGTCCCCTCCTCGGAGGGGTGCGGCTTTAGCCGTGGGGTGGGTTTTGCGAAGAAGCTATCACTTACTACCATTTTATAACTCATATTTCTCAATTCTGCGGTAAAGTGCTTGGCGGCTGATCCCCATTTCTTTGGCGGCTTCGGTGATGTTTCCGCTGAATTTTTTCATGGTTTTTATGACCAATTGCTTTTCCATTTCTTCTAACTGAAAGGTCTCCTCAAAAGTGGTGGATTGCTGTTGGTTATTTCCGATAAAAAAGTCTTCGGGCATCAGCGAGGTATTTTGTGTCATAATCACCGCTCGCTCAATGGCGTGTTGTAATTCCCGCACGTTGCCGGGCCACGGATAGTGCATCATTTTCTTTGCCAAAGCCGCACTTACGCCCGTAATTTTACGGTTATATTTCTTTTTGTAAACGTTCAGGAAATGCTCGGCGATAAGTACAATATCGTTTTCACGATCACGCAACGGCGGTAAATGAATTTCAATTGTATTAATTCTGAAGAGTAAGTCTTGTCTAAAAGAACGTTCCTGAACTCGATCGTAAATAGGTTCGTTGGTTGCCGTAATTAAGCGTACGTCAATATTTTTTTGCTTATTGCTTCCAACCTGCGTAACGGTACGGTTTTGAATAACGGTCAATAGCTTTGACTGCAGGGTCAGTGGAATGTTTCCAATTTCATCAAGGAAAATAGTGCCGCCGCTGGCTTCCTCAAACCGCCCGATGCGGTCTTCTTTGGCATCGGTAAATGCTCCTTTTTTGTGTCCGAAAAGTTCGCTTTCAAAAAGGGTTTCGCTCACTGCTCCGAGATCTGCCTGCACGTAGGCTTTGTCGGCTCGTTTTGATAATTTATGAACGGCCTTTGCTATCAAATCTTTACCCGTTCCATTTTCACCTAAAATCAAAATATTGGCATCGGTTTGAGCTACCCGTTCGATAGTGTCAAAGACTTTTTGCATCGCTTCAGAATTTCCGATGATGTCGCTTTTCCAGTCATCAACGGCTTGCTCTACTTCAGGTTCATCTGACTTGCCAAGTGCGGTAAGGATGGCGGCTAATAATTTATCATTTTCCCACGGTTTTAGCACGAAATCTGTTGCCCCAGATTTGATGGCTCGAACCGCCATTTCTACGTCTCCGTAAGCGGTGAATAGAATTACCTTTTGTTTCGGATTGAGGTCTAATATTTTGTCAAGCCACTCAAAACCTTCTTTTCCCGTGTTTACATCCCGCATGAAATTCATGTCGAGCAGTATCAAATCGAACGTATAATTATTGAGTAAAAACGGGATTTTTTCGGGATTTTTCTCAATCTCTACTTTCTCGAAATTACGTTTTAATAATAACTTGGCGGCACTGAGTACGTCAACGTCATCGTCAACGATTAGTATTTTGTAT
>JANQUM010000420.1 GCA_030731175.1 Spirosomataceae bacterium | reverse complement strand
TCATCGCTGACGACGGGAAGCAAATTATTGAAGCAATTAAATTTGCTGAGAAGATGGGCGTACAGAAGTCGGTAATTGTTGGGGCGGAGCAATCTGACCTTGCTATTGAACTAATGAAAGCGAAAAATATACCGGTTTTGGTAAACTCAACGCACCGTATTCCAAACCGCACGGACGATGCGGCATGGTCTGCGTACGAATTACCCAAAAAATTAATGGATGCTGGCCTGACAGTCGGTATGTATTATAATGATTCTTACTGGCGTTCTCGCAACTTGCCTTTCGTTGCCGGAAATTGCGTTGCCTTCGGAATGTCTCAAGAAAATGCATTGAAGATGATTACGTTAAACAACGCCAAAATTTTGGGCATTGACGATATTTTGGGTTCGCTCGAAGTTGGAAAACACGCAACATTTATTATAACAACCGGTGACGTACTTGATATGCGTTCTGCCAAAGTTGAACACGCTTTCATTAAAGGCGGCGAAGTTGACTTAGACGATAAACAAAAACGACTCTACGAAAAGTACCGAACTAAATACGGACTTGATTAATCTAAAGAGGGCTTCGGCCCTCTTTTTTTTGCCCGATAATCTTGCCTAACTTTGTATCTTATTTAAACGCCGTGAATTTTACGGAGTTTGCAGCAATAATACTTTAGGAAAACTTCATGAAAATCGGAATTATTGGTCTAGGCGACATGGGCAAACTTTACGCCACAAAATGGGCGGAAGCTGGTTTTGAAGTGTACGGCTGTGACTTACCCGAAAAGCAAAAATCGCTGCAGCAGTTTTTTGACGCAGCAGCCATCAAAGTCAACGTTTTGAAAGACGGCGTGCAGCTTTCGCGTTTGTGCGATATGATTTTATATTGCGTTGAAACCACTAATATTGATGAAGTTGTAAAGCAATTTGGACCCTCCACAAAATACGGAGCAATTGTGGGCGGTCAAACTTCGGTGAAAACACCCGAGTACGAAGCATTTAAAAAATACCTCCCATCAGACGCCACCATTGTTTCAAACCACGCCCTTTTTGGCCCGCACGTTTCCACCGAAAATCAAACGCAGGTTCTTGTAAATATAAACGCAAGCAGCTCAGTTTACCGCGAAGTCACTAAAGTTTACGAAGCCATTGGTGCAAAAATTGAGCATTTAGATTCGGTTGAAGAACACGACAAATTGATGTCTGATATTCAAGCCGTAACGCATATCGGTTTTGAAAGTATTGGCACGGCGTGCATGCACCGTAAAGACTACCCTTGGGAACATTCACTGCACCCAAACGGCCTCGATAATTTAAAATATCTGCTCACTCTACGGGTTTACTCTTACAAAGCCCACGTTTATGCTGGGCTTGCTTTACAAAACCCTTATGCAAAATTAGACGTCAGAACTTACGCCGAGCAAGAAAACGAGCTTTTTAGTCTGATGATTACGGGAAATAAAACTAAATTTGAGCAAAAGGTTAAAAAAGCAATAGAGCAGGTTTTTCACGATAAAACGTCAGATAACTTATTCGACGAATCATTGATGAACCATGTTTCGCTAAATACGAACAAGGATTCGTTACCAAATTCGCATTTGAGTTTATTGAGTATGCTGTGTACCTGGGATGCACTGAATATCAACCCTTACAAAAATCTAATTTGCCAAACTCCACCTTTTAAACTTAGAGTGGGAATGGTAGAATATTTGTGTAACAACGAAGTTTTACTGAACGAAACCATTAATGCAGCGATCACGAACTTGCAAATTCGAGCGGATGATTTAGCGTTTCACACGGCGGTACACGAGTGGTCGCACATCATTGAAGCCGGAAACGAGCAGAACTATTATCACCTATTTGAGAAAACTAAAGCCTATCTCCAACCCGATTTAGAACGGGGAAGAATAATTAGTGGCGAAATCATATCACAGCTAAACTGATGGCCAAAACCAATTTAAGTAAATATAATAACTCGTGGTATCGCCCCGGAAGCAAAGCGAAAATATTGCTTTGGTATGTTTTAAGTAGGATATTCATAGATACCTCGCTCCCATTTCCTTACGGTTTGAAAAGAAGCGTCCTTCGCCTTTTCGGGGCAAAAATTGGTCAAAGAGTAGTTTTTAAACAGCGAGTTCTGATAAAATATCCGTGGTATTTAGAAGTTGGTGATGAAACTTGGATTGGCGAAAATGTTTGGATTGATAATCTCGCTCCTGTTACCATTGGGGCAAATTGCTGTCTATCTCAGGGAAGTATGTTACTCACGGGAAATCACAATTTCAATAAAAGTACATTTGATTTAATTTTGAAACCAATAATTATCGAAGATGGCGGGTGGATTGGTGCACGATCAACCGTCTGCCCCGGTGTTATAGTTGGTTCACACGCTGTCTTAAGTGTAGGTTCGGTGGCGACCAAAAATTTAGAACCAAATGTAGTTTATCAAGGAAATCCGGCAATAAATAAATCTGAAAGGCAAATAAATTGACCGTTAATTAGATTTCTGCGAAAATCACAACTCTAATATATGGTTTCGCCAGTTTATGGTGGTACCTTTACTAAGCTTTCAAACTCTAAAATCCTCTACTATGAATCTTGTTTTTGAGGAACTCTTATTATCTAAAGACCTGCAAATTTTAATTGCGGTTATAATATCTTTTGTGGTTGTTTTACAAGCAGTTCCGCTGATTATAAATATCTGCAATAATACCGGACTACTGGAAATACCACTCAAGCGTAGCTCGCATCACCAACCAACCCCTACCTTCGGGGGCGTCGCAATTTTTGCAGGTATAATGATTGGATATTTCATTTGGAGTTTCGGTGATGAAGGTATTTTGATGCACAAAGTTTTTGTTGGAATACTAATTCTTTTCTTCTTGGGTATCAAGGATGATCTATACGCACTTGCT
>JANQUM010000419.1 GCA_030731175.1 Spirosomataceae bacterium | reverse complement strand
GAAACGCATATTTCTTGCAAAAGAAATTTGGTAAGCGAGCAAACATTATCGCAAGTCAAAAAGTTACTCACCTCGGTGTACGGAAAACCAATCATCCCGATTAATGCCTTTTCAGCAATAATAATCCACACGCAGCAAGACAAAAAGAATCGCGGAGCAGATGTAAGATGCTCGCTAATAGACGGAATCGGTAGTTGTATTTTTGACGTATCTGTCACACCGAAAGAGATAGAAGACGCTTTGCATTTTTATAACGAGTAAGGTCGTATTTTGCTATTTAGCGTAATTAGAATTATATTTAATTTCTTTATAATAAATCTTTTACGGGGCAAACTGCGTAAATCTGTTCTGAACAGCACACGCTTAAACTAAACTCAATACATGAAAAAAATCTATTTTTTGGCGGCATTAATGACGCTCGGACTTGCAGGATGCAATTCGCTGCGGCTAATGGTTGATAATGATTACAGCTACGATACTGACTTTACTACTTACAAAACATATAATTTCCTAAACTGCGAGATTGATACGTCATACGTTTGCTCCGAAATTCAGGATGCGATTCGCCGTCAAATGCAAGCCCGAGGTTATGACGTTGCCGACGACGGCCCTGGCCTTTTAGTTAGTTATAGTATCATTCAGGAACGTGTGAATTATAAAGGCTACGATCAGCCTTCATTAGACCGTTGGGTTAATCGCTACGAATACGAAGATACTTACAAAGCACAGAGTTATAATTACGGCGGAGGAATGATCTTGGTTTCACTTTTAGACGCCGAAAGCAGCCGTCTAATTTGGAGAGGTTACGCTTCAGGCGTTTTCAGCAAAAAAGTTAGAAAGCCCGTGAATTATTACCGGAATGTAGTTCGGACTATTTTTGACCAATATCCCCTTTTTGCTGCAGGTGTACCACCACGTAATCGCCGAGGAGATAATTATTAATTCTGAGTAATTGTAGATAAATAACATTGAAAGGCGAGAATAGCATTCTTGCCTTTTTTGGGTCTAAATACGTTAATAGCTCACGAAGAACTAAATTATGAAAAATTTACTACTCATTCTATTTATGGCAACGGCTCTAAGTAGCTGCCAACGCATGAATATTTTCGTGGATCACGATTACCGTTTTTCCGAGAATTTTAAGAATTATACCACTTATACCTTTGTGGAATGTGAGCAAGATACCAATTACTTTTGCTCTGATATTCAACAGGCAATTGAGCGACAAATGTCGGCAAGGGGCTATTCGTTTGATGCTCAAGGGGCTAATTTATACGTGAACTTTTCGGTTTATAATGACCGTTTTCAATATAAAGGGTACGATCAGCCACAATTGGTAAACTGGCTGATTTCGCGTAAAACCAACGATTCCATTTACACACCAGTAAAATACCAGTTGGGAAAAGGCACGTTAATGATTTCTATGATTGAAGCCACCACCAACCAAATTGTATGGCGGGGCTACGCCACAGGAATCTACAACGACCAAATGCAAAAGAAAAACTACTTCAAAGGCATTGTGCGTACTATTTTTGACGAATACCCGCTTTTTGCCTCCGGTCAAGAACGTTCAAATATCCGACGGTTGAAGTTTGAAGAAAACTGATTTCTCTTACATTGCCACAAGTTCGTTTCCCCGCAAAACCGGAACTACGTCGTATAGGTTTTTTTGCAGACAATAGGTAATATCTTTCTGAATACCAAGCCGTTGCAACCTTCTGATATGCGAAGATGTAGCAAGAAAACCGAGTAAATTATCCTTCGCTTTGTCGTACAACTCGTACGCCATCATTGCACCATCTTCCGCCACGTGGAATTCGTCTCTGAGGGCATTTACTACGGCTCCAGCGAAAAGTGTATCTTCTAAATTGACCTTCCCTTTCCAGCCCGCACACAGCACTAAAACGTCATACGGCTGATTCTTGAGGCAATTTACAACTGCTTCAAGGTTCAGAAAAGCACCCACAATTACCTTAACAGCGTTGGGCTTTGCCATCGTGATGGAGCGAGTTCCATTGGTAGTTGTCATAGCTACGCTCGTTCCCACGAGGCGGTCGTCCATGTAACTAAACGGCGAATTATCCAGCTCAAAACCTTCCACTTTTTGGGCGTTGCGTTCGGCGGCTCCGATATAACCGCGGTCTTGCAAGGCTTTGCATTCTTCTACAGTTTCTACCGGATGAATACTTTTTACACCGTAAGCAAAACCCGTAACCATGCAGCTTGTTGCCCGAAAAATATCGGTTACAACTACGATGCTGTTAGTTGTATTATGCAGATGTAATAATTCTGGAGAAAGGCAAACGTCGATTTTTTTCATTTATGCTGTTGTCAAATTCAGCCGCAAAGATGGGAATTTTTATTTTTTATCAATATTTCTCGCACAAATAAAGCCCAAACGATGACTCGCAGGGCTTTGATTATAAATCAAAATAACCGCTTTTAGTATTGATGAAAACCCTGCGATACGAAATTTAAAACTTCGGGCAGAGCATCTCGCCAGTAAGTCCAGGTATGTCCGCCGTCACGCACGCGATACTCGTGGGGGATATTTCGTTTTTTCCAGTCAATGTGCATAAGAGAATTTCCCTCGAAAAGGAAATCATCGTCACCACAGTCAATGTACCACCGTACCTTTTTGATGTCTTCATCTTTCATGCTTTTCGCTACATTCAGGGCGTTATATTTGTCAAAATAGGTTTTTACTTGAGCATCCGTTACGGTAGAAACCCGTCGTTCGAGCATTGTTTTGGTTTCTTCTAAAGTCAACGGCCCAACCCACGCACTCAACGGACACGCCGACGAGAACATTTCAGGGTGGTGCAAAGCGTAAATAAATGAGCCGCCACCGCCCATCGATAGCCCCGCCACGGCACGGAAACGCTTCTGTGACTTTACCCGAA
>JANQUM010000418.1 GCA_030731175.1 Spirosomataceae bacterium | reverse complement strand
GAGTTAGAGATTAATGGTACACCGCCGTAAAAACGTAACAATTGGTGGTAGTAGAAGCCACGTAAAAAGTGAGCTTCTCCCAGCAACTTGTCTTTCAAAGCCTGATTGGTAAAAGTAGCGGTGGGCAAGTTTTCGATTGCAGTATTTGCCTGACGTATTGCCAAGTACATTGTGCCCCACTCGTAAGTAGCACTCTGCCACGCCATGTTTGAAGGTGTTTCTGACCCTTCGGTAAACGTATTTATATTCCGCCCGGCGTGTGTAAACATTGCTTCATCCGTGTAGGATGCAAGTGCTTGCTCTTCAAAACCACCGTAACCCAAAAAGGAGTAGGCGTTGAAAACGAAGGCTTCCGCCAGCGGGCCATCGCTCCACGTTGCCGCACTCGAAATACGGTCTTGTGGTGTTGTATCCAAAAAGTCTGTATTACAGGACAGAATAACTGCCGGAAGGGCAATCACTACGCCTATAAGCAGCTTCAAATTTGATTTTATCTTATTCATGAATTATAAAATTTAAAAAGTTAAAGAAAATCCTCCGTTAAATACTCTTGATTGCGGGTAGTTAGTACCAGCCGACGAAGCCGTTTCCGGATCAAACACTTTTAGTTTATCAAATGTGATTACGTTCAAACCATTCACAAAAAACCGAACATTTGAAATACCTACTTTACTGAGCGTAGAAGCTGGAAGTTGATAGCCCAATTCTATGTTTTTAAGACGTATGTAGTCTGTGCTACGCAAGTAATACGTGTTGTTCCCAAAATTACCTCCGGTGTAATACGTATCACCACGACTTGCTAAACGAGGGTGCTCGCTACTCGGAGCGTCAACTGACCAACGGTTCTCGTAGAATTCCTCCAAGTAGTTTCCGATATCACCCGACTCGGTCTGAACTCTTAGTGCCCCACCAGTTGCTCCTTGCCATAACATTGAAAAATCAAAGTTCTTGTAGGTTAAGTTTGCCGTTATACCGAACTGCATCGTCGGGATAATGTTTTTGTCAATCCGAACTTGGTCATCGGCGTCAATTATTCCGTTTCCGTCCACATCTTCAAACTTCATGTCTCCTGGTAGTAAGTTGTTCGTTACTCCGCTATAATCTATGGTGTTTGCATCAATGTCTGCTTGGTCTCTGAAAACCCCCGTAGTTTGATAAACTAAATATGCCCCAATTGGTTTACCTTCCATGCGTTGATAGTCAGGTGCACCCGGTATTTCATCCATAAATACTACATTGTTTTTAGCATAACCCCCGTTCACACCAAAACGGTAACGCAAGTCAGAATTGGTTTTACCGTTGTAGTTCAAGCTAACCTCGTATCCGCTGTTTGTAACAATACCTGCATTGACCGGAGGTAGCAATGAGCTAATACCAGATGAAGCAGGTGTTGAACCTGTTTGTTGAATCAAGATTTGATCACGACGGTTGAAGAAGTACTCTAACGTCATATCAACACGTCCAAACAAAGTTGCATCCAAACCAATATTATAATTATTGGCTCGTTCCCAAGTGAAGTTAGGGTTCGCCAAGATTCGCTCTTGTAAGGTATTCGCCAAGGCTCCGTTTATAGGATACTGCCCAAAACCGTAAGATGCTAAGAACGCGTACTCCTGAAGTTGACCGTTAAATACTACTTGGTCATTACCCATTTGCCCGTATGAGGCACGTAACTTCAGGTAATCAACCCCTTTAACTTTGAAGAAGTCTTCGTTAGTAATATTCCAACCCGCCAATATACCCGGGAAGAAGCCAAAACGCTGTGCCTCAGGGAAAATGTATGACCCATCGTATCGACCAATGAATTCAACTAAGTACTTATCTTTATAACCGTACTGCAACCGACCAAAATAGCCTAAACGGGCACGGTCGTAGGCAATTCCGCCAACGTTTTGATTTTCGGCTCCTCCGGCAAATAGCTGATCAACCGCTGCCGAGATATAGTTTCTGCGGAAAGCGAAAAAGCTTTCTCCAGTAAACGTTTCCCTTGTTACCCCGACTAATGAGTTTATAGTATGAACGCCGTTGATGACTTTATCATAATTCAACATTGCCGAAAGGTTAGTGTTCAAAACACTTGCATAACCCTGCGTTAAACGAGGATCCGTAAAGGTAGAGCGGATAGACCCTTCCAACTGCGGCGTTACGCCATCAGCTTCGTAGGTTTGCTTATCCCAGAAGTACAATTCCCACGGTGTCTGCCATCTTTTGTCTGTTTCTGTATTACGATCAACCGCCGCCGAAAGTGTAAGTTTTAAGCCATCAACCCACGGATTGGTAAGCGTAAGACCACCATTCAATTGTGCAAAGTCTTTCGGATTCCTTTGGTAGCCCGTGGCACTTGTAGTAATGACGTACGGGTTTTGTCCGTTTTCAATATCAGGCCCCGGCTTACCGTTTGGCCATACTTGCGGCTCGGTTGGGCGTCCACGCATCAACATTCTGAAAATTGAACCAGCACTTTCGGTAGGGTAATTCCTGTCTTCTCTACGAAGCATAATACCTACATTTGCAGTGATATACTTGTTGATGTCAACATCAAGGTTTGTCCGTAAGTTATACTGCTTGTAAAACGTTGCTGAGTTATTATAAATGGCATCTTGGTTTACAAAACCTAAAGATGTCATATAGCGTACTTTATCAGTTCCGCCAGAAATTTGTAGGTTATGACGTGCCTGTGGAGCGAAGTTTTTAAAAGAACCCGCAAACCAATCAGTATTAGGGTATCCCCAAGGATCATTTCCGGCAGCGTACCGAGAAACTGCATCTGGACTAAACGGTGCAGTAACTGTACTGATACCAGCAGTTGGTGAATCGTAAGTCCCGGTTGTTCTGATAGCTTGATTTGCCGCACCCCACTCACTTGCAGGAACAGTACGAAAGTAGCTCAACTCATTCATTATA
>JANQUM010000417.1 GCA_030731175.1 Spirosomataceae bacterium | reverse complement strand
ATTCGTTGTCCGCGGCGGTAGGTATAAAACAGGAAACCAGCCAACGCAAACATTAGAAAAAAGTATGAGTCCTTAATGTCGACGTCTTTATATAGAAACTGATCTACCCACATCACCAAAAAGGCGAGGCTACCAAATAGTAAGAGCGTTTCAACGATTTTATTTTTGTTCATTTTGAATATCTTTTACCACATAGAAACATAGGGCACATAGCTACCTAAAGTATGAATCTATGTGTTCTTTGTACCTATGTGGTTCTAAAAACTATACGATTTCATTTTTCAAAATTTCGATTTTCCTTCGTCCAAAAATTTGATAAATTCTTCGGTAGAAACGTAACCTAAAGGTTTAACCAACACATCGCCCTTGGTGTTTACGATGGCGTAATACGGCTGGGCGTTATTATTGAATTTCGTAATTTCTAAATCCATATTTTTCTCTCCAACGGTCGTTTTTAACTCTTTATCGTAGGAAGAAACGTAGTGCTTTTCAGTAGGCATTTCGGTTTTATCGTCCACGTAAAGTGACGCAATCACGAAGTCGTTTTGCATTTGCTCCAATACCGCCGGTTCTGGCCAAACGTTTTCTTCCATCTTACGGCAATTGGCACAAGCGTAACCCGTGAAGTCAATCAGGATTGGCTTGTTGACCGTTTCGGCGTAAGCAACAGCATCGTCAAAATCGTGGAAACCCTGCAAGCCGTGCGGTAGGTTGTGCATTTTATCATTTGCGAGATCCTTGGCAACGAGTGTAGTGGCCTGCATTGGAGGCAAAATGCCAGATAGTAATGATAACGGCTTTCCTGCCGTTCCAGGAATCATGTACGCAGCGAAACCCAAAAATATAGCCGCAAACCCTATTCTGGAAATACTTCGTTTGGTGACGGGACTATCTTTCGGCAAGCGTAAATAACCCAAAATATACACACCGATTAGTACGAAAATGACAATCCAGAGAACTAAGAAAATATTGCGGTGCAATAGGTTGAAACGATAAGCTAAGTCAATATTACTTAGGAATTTTAACGCTAAAGCAAATTCTAAAAACCCGAAAACAACTTTCAGTTCATTCAGCCACCCGCCTGATTTCGGTAAATTTTTCAGGAATTGCGGGAAGGTAGCAAGTAACGTAAACACCAACGCAAACGGCAAACCAAAGGCAAGCATTCCGTAAAGCGGACGCAGCACTTCACCGCCCGCCGCCAATATTAGTAGTGAACCTACAAATGGTACTGTGCAAGAAAAGGAAACCACCACGAGCGTAAGTGCCATGAAAAATATTCCGACGAAACCGCCGCGGTCAGACATTCGATCAATCTTATTCACGGCTTCGTGCGGCAGTACAATTTCAAACGCTCCGAAAAGTGAAATTCCAAACAAAATAAAAACAAAGAAAAATATCAAATTGGGAATCCAGTGCGTACTGATGAAATTCAGAAATGGAGCACCAAACGCCATGGTTATCAAACCGATGACGGCGAAAACTGCCATGATAGAAATTCCGTAAAAAATTACCTTCGGAGTTCCGTTTTTTTGCTTCGTGAAAAAGCTGACCGTCATGGGCATAATTGGGTAAATGCACGGCATGAATATCGAAGCAACGCCGGCTAAAAATGCAAGTAACAAGAATTCCCAAAGCGATTGCTGCGTTTCTTTTGCTCCGGCATCAGTTTCAGAATCAATAAAGTCACCTTGTGTTAATGAATCAGATTGTGCATTGATTTCTGGCTCTTCGGTTAGTGCTTCGTCGGCAGTAGCACCGGGAGCGGCTTGCGTGTTCTCAATTTCAACGCCCGAAATGTCAATTTCTTCTTCATTGAAAACTTCTTCTTTTTGCGGAGTAGCAGCAAATTTATAATTGAATTTCTCTTTTCCTGGTACGCAAGACCCGTCTTTTATGGTGCAGGTCTGAAAGTCAATCGTACCATTAATATTGACTTTTTCTTTCAGGATTTTTACTCGCTGAACAAATTGCCCTTTCTTCGTAAAATAAGTGATGTCACCGTCCCAAACTTCGTCAAATTTCTTTTTCGGGTTGATGGCTTTTAGCTTTCCTACAAGTTCGTAAGAATTGTCTTTACTGAAATCAATAGTAGTCAGAATTGGACCTAAGTCAGGGTTGAAATCATTGGAGTAAATGTACCAGCCGTCTTTGATGTTTACGTCGAAAATTACGTCCACCACTTCGCCAACGGCGGGCTTTGCGGGTTTTGTAGTATACGACCACGAGGCGTTATTTTGCACTTGAGCGATTCCGCTAAAGGCTGCAAAAACGCAAATTATTGAGAAAGCGATGGCTATAAACTGCCGACTTATTGATTTCATTCTTCTTATCATTTGGGTAGTAACAAAAAACTGCCTGAACGTATTTCATCTCAGGCAGTTTTTTTGAGCTTTTAGCAACTCGATAGCTTACGCCACTTCCTCTAAAACCTTAATTTCCTGAATAACATCGCCCTGCTGAATTTGGTCGATGACATCAAGACCTTCAACAACTTTGCCAAAGCAAGTATGGTTGCGGTCAAGGTGAGCAGTATTCTCGCGGCTGTGGCAAATGAAAAACTGCGACCCGCCCGTGTTACGGCCTCGGTGAGCCATTGATAATACGCCACGGTCGTGGTATTGCAATTCGCCGTCAAGTTCACAATCAATTGAGTAACCCGGCCCGCCGGCACCCGTACCCGTTGGGTCACCGCCCTGAATCATGAAATTAGGAATTACACGGTGGAATTTGATACCGTTATAGTAGCCTTCTTTTGAAAGTTTGATGAAATTTTCAACGGCAATTGGAGCATCGGTATCGTAAAATTCGATGGTCATTGTACCTTTATCTGTAATCATTTCTGCCTTACGCATCGGAAATATAGTTTTGTTTTGAATAAAAAATGAGCCGCAAAGGTACGGTTTTTTT
>JANQUM010000416.1 GCA_030731175.1 Spirosomataceae bacterium | reverse complement strand
AGAAAATAAAATCAGGTTTGTGCAAATCACAGACAAATTTCAGTTCTTCAAACGGCAAACTTTGACCAAGATAAATTACCTTGTTGTTTCTTGAACGAAGGATATAATTCGCGAAAAGAATGCCCATTTCGTGCGTTTCGCCTTCGGGAGTATAAAGTATGTACTTCTTAGTTGTAGCGGTTTCTTTTACCACTTGCCCGTCAATGGCAACAATGGTTTTCTGACGAATCAGATTCGTTATGAAATGCTCCTGTGCCGGCCCGATAGAACCAGTAAGCCACAACGTTCCGATGCGTGAAAGGAACGGGTAAATGATGTTTACCATCGTGTTCTCAAAACCGAACTGAAGAATATTGGTTGACATGATTTTCTCGAAACGCTCTTCGTCGAGGTCAATCATAGCAATTGTCAATGCGTGAATTTGATCTGGGTAGTTGAGCTTTTTGTCAGATATTGAGACTACTTCTTTACCAAGCTCGTCATTTGACATTTTGGCAATTTCAGAAATCTTATATCCATGCTCTTTTAGCAAGGCGATATTTAGTACGAGTTTCAAATCCTGATCGTCGTACGTTCTTATATTGGTATCTGTACGTTTTGGATTTATTATATCGTAACGTTGCTCCCAAATACGAAGCGTGTGGGCTTTGATACCTGATAAATGCTCTAAATCTTTTATTGAATAATTGCTCATGGTGTTGTCTCTTTAGTCAGTTGTAGGCTTTTCTCGTCGTTGCTTCTTCCACAAAGTTCTTTCGCCTGTAAGGATAAACCTCGATAGTGGGCAAGTTGTTTAACAATAAAAAAACGAAGCGGCTTTCATTGATACTATCAATAAGTCGTTTCGCAACTTACCTAAAGACCTAATAACTAATTACTTACGTATTTGTTTATCCGAGCCCTTTACTCAACCGGCAAGAACAGTACCGCATCCGCAATTACAGTATTTGAATTAGTGGCGTTGGTAATTGAAATGCCGTGTTTTTTATCGGTTTCAAAGTCAAAAGTTCCGGTATAAAGCCAATCATTTTTACCGATTGTTGTATCAAGTACAACATCTTCGGCACTTGTTGTACTCTTGACTTTTAGCACGTAATTTTTCGCTAATTCGGGATGTTCGGGAATATAAACATATACTTTATATTTCCCCGATTTCTTGAAATTCGGCTCAAAAACTACGCTACTTCCTGCCTCTGATTGTGGTTTATTTAGCAAATAATCTTTACCGTAGCGGTGCTTGTCGGTTGTGTTGGTTTCCCAATCCCCCGTAACTTTTGCTTGCGTTTCGTCGGCGTTATCAACCAATATCTCAGCGGTTGACGCGTCTGAAAACGGATTTTCTTTCAGGCTTTTTTGCATCGCTGTAACATCAACGTCGTGAACATTCGCATCTCCGTCAACAGCCATAGCATCAATTACCATTGCGGCGGCAAGTCCGGCGGATTGCCCCAAGACCATGAAAACGGGTTCCATCCTGATTGAACCAAAGGCAATGTGCGAAGCTGACAAGCAAACCGGAACGAGTAAATTAGTGCATTCTTCTTTTTTCGGGATGATAGAACGGTACGAAATTGGGAACGGACTGGGCGTTCCTTGTTGCACGTCTCCTTCGTTTTTTGCCATACCGTTTACCACGAGCCGCTGCGTATTGTGCGAGTCCATGGTGTACGCCGCCATTCCGATTCCGTCGTCAACAACCTCCTCCCCTACGCAGTGTTTTTCGGTCATTACGTAATCGCTGACCATCCGGCGGGCTTCTCTGATGTAGAGTTGCGGACTGAAATTATCCGAATCCGTGTACTCGTCTTTTGGGTAGCCCCATTTCTTCATTTCGTTCCGTAAATGTTCAGGAACACGCAAATCGTTTCCTAAAAAATAGAGAAAACTCTTCGTATAAAGTTCGTGATTTTTGATAATGACTTCCCGCTCTTCGTAGTTTGCGTCGGCGTAATCGTAGTTTTCACCGATAAAATCCGTAGAAAAAGGCCCTGAATTATTAATATCTGTTTTACGCCCCGGCATATCCTGAATGTGCATCAACGCCCAGTTAAGTTCGTGCGGTTTTTTGACTTCAATGTAGCGGAGTAACAATTCAAAATTGGTGGAATCGTAACCAACGGGGCGGGTAATTGGCACTTGGTTTTCAACGCTGTCCGTCAGGCATAACCTGAAATTATAGGCTTGCAACTTCTTATCTCCGCTGCCGTTCGGAGCGAGGGTTTCGTTGCTTACGCCCCAAAGCAAACCGCTGTTTGGATTTCCTTTTTCTACAAACGGGTCAACGCCTTCGGGAAATTGGTGTTTGTCCATCAATTGCACTCCATTCCAATTTTCACCGTATTGTGAATTTGCTTCCCTGCCCACGGTATAACTCACTCCGGCTTTTGCGAGTAAATCGCCTTCGTAAGTAGCGTCAATAAATACTTTCCCAGAAATCGTTTCCTCAATTCCCGACTCAGCATCACTCACCGTAATCTGACGGATCGTGGTTCCTTCTTTTTCAACGGCGGTCAATTGTTTGTTGAAAACTACTTCTAAATCCGCTTTTTGGAGATATTCCTCAAAAATATCCTTTGCGGCGTGCGGCTCGAAAGTCCACTGTTCCAGCTTGCCGTAATGAGCACCAATGCGGCGGTAAAAATCACGGGACAAACCCGTTATGGCGTAATTATTGCCAATATAAGTTTTCCCCAAACCGCCCCTTGTTAGTACGCCCAGGTGGCTTTTAGGTTAGTGGATCAATACGCTTTTAACCATCAATTTTGCGGTGTAAGCGGCAATAATTCCGGCGGACGTTCCACCGTAAACTACTACGTCATAATTTGTAGCAGGTTGATTTTTACAAGACGAAATCAAGGAGAAACAAGCAGTAATTACGAGCGAAAGGGTTTTTCGAGAAAATGATAGATTCATGA
>JANQUM010000415.1 GCA_030731175.1 Spirosomataceae bacterium | reverse complement strand
GCTAAAAAATTACGAGAAAACGGCAACCTGATTCTCGGCGGTGCAACGCTCAACGAAACCGAAGAAATGATTGGCTCAGTAATGGTGGTAGAATTTAAAAACGAAACAGCTTTACAAATTTGGCTGAAAAATGACCCCTACGTAACGCAAGGCGTTTGGAAAAGCATTGAGATAAAGCCTTTCAAAGTAGCCAATATCTAATATGACTGATTTGCTTTATATGCAGCGGGCGTTAGAACTCGCCTCTTTGGGACAACGCTACGCCCCGCCGAACCCGATGGTGGGTTGCGTTATCGTTCACAATGATTTGATAATCGGCGAAGGTTGGCATGAACGTTACGGCGAACCCCACGCCGAGGTAAATGCAATCAATGCCGTTGAAGACAAAACACTCCTTTCGGAAGCTACGGCGTACGTCACGTTAGAGCCGTGTGCCCATTTTGGCAAAACACCGCCTTGTGCCGACTTACTGATTTCGCACAAACTGAAGCGGGTTGTTATTTGCAACGAAGACCCGTTTCCGCTCGTTGACGGACGGGGAATCGAGAAAATGAAAGCAGCGGGAATTACGGTTGAAACCGGGCTTCTTGCCGCCGAGGGACGGGAGTTAAACAAGCGTTTCTTTACCGCCGTTGAAAAAGAACGACCTTATATAATTCTAAAATGGGCAGAAACCGCCGACGGTTTTATTGCCGCCGAAGGCGGCGAGCAAATTCAAATTACAGGTGAATTATCCCGGCAATTGGTGCACAAATGGCGAACCGAAGAACCCGCAATAATGGTGGGAACCAATACGGCGTTAAAAGACAATCCCAGACTCAACGTGCGGCATTGGGTTGGTAGAAATCCAGTGCGGGTTGTGATTGACAAAAAATTAAAAATTCCGCCAAATTTCAAACTGCTCGATAACACGCAAAAAACGCTTATTTTCAACGATTTAGAATCACGAGAAGAAAAATTTAACTCGTTTATTCAAGTTCCTGAGAAAACGGATTACCTGCCCTTTATTCTCGAAAAACTATTGAATTTAAACCTTCAATCAGTTTTTGTAGAAGGCGGAACGACGCTTTTACAGCATTTCCTTAACACGAATCTTTTCGACGAAATCAGAGTTTTCAAAAGTCTCGCTGTAATTAAAAACGGCACTCCTGCTCCTTCCCTACCGCAACACATTAAACTAACGGAAAGAGAAATAATCGGAAACGACGAATTGCGAATTTTCAGAGCTTGATTACAACCATTTTTGGAGAAGAATACTCCTAATTGCTGAACAGTGAAAGCGGGTGTCAATTTACGCAGAAAAATGACCTTAATGTAACGAACCGAAAACAAGAGAAAACTTTTATATGACCGACGAACGGCGACTAATCGAAGCCTGCATTCGTAATGAGCGTACTGCCCAGCGACAACTCTACGAGATGTATGCCGGGAAGTTCTATGCCGTTGCGGTTCGGTATATGAAAGACGAAGACGATGCCGCCGATGTGCTGCAAGATGCCTTCGTGAAGGTTTTTAAATATATCAATACCTTTCGTTTTGATTGTCCTTTTGAGGCTTGGTCAAGGCGAATTGTCATTAATACAGCCCTGAAAGCCTTGCAAAAAAGAAAGCGAATGGGGTATCAAATTGACGCCAACGAACTGACGAATCAACTATCCGAAAAAGCGGTTGACATCAGTAATATGGCGTTAGAACAACTGATGTGCCTCATTCACGAATTACCGGAAGGCTGTCAGGCTATTTTTAACCTGTACGCCATTGAAGGTTACAAGCACCACGAAATAGCTGATTTACTCGGCATTTCGGAAGGGACATCGAAGTCGCAATACTCACGTGCTAAACAACTTTTACAACAGAAATTGGCTGACATCAGCGAAGCAGAAATAAGACTAAAGAATTAATTATCCTAACTCCCCTTTTTGAATAGGACGAAGCAGGTAAATACAAGTAAATGAAAACAACTTCAGAAAATAATTTTGAACAACAATGGAAGCGAAAGTTTGAAAACGCTTCCGTGCCGCCGCCGTCTGATATGTGGGATCGGATTGAAGCCGACCTTGACGAGCAGAAAAAGCGAACACCTTTCTTTTTACTTTGGGGACTTCCGGCGTTTGTAACTAGCGGAATTGCCGCAACGCTGATTTTGACGTTGGGCGGTTGGTTTCTGTTGAAGAATACGGAAGAAAGTACTTCTGCCAAAGTTGTGAAGGTACTTGAATCGAGTTCGGAAGAAGTAATTTTAGAAAAAAGCGATGTGCAAAGCTCCGAAGAAAGCGTAGCCGAGCCTTTCAAAACTGAACCGCAGGAAACCGTAATTTCAAAGAAAGTGATTGGAAGTACAGCATCAGTTTCTACGAATAAGCGTACTCTTCCAGAACTACCTAAACTACGGAGTAATACAACGGGCTTTGCTCAATTAATGAATGAAGTAATCTTAGACGAGCCAAAAGCAGGGAAAATTACTTCTCAAATCAACCCGACTTTCCTTGAAAATATCGCCGATAATTTGAGGAAAATTGTTCCGCACCAATTCACTGAATTACCCGTTCGGTACATTTTAAAACGTAATAAATTGGCTTACAACGAACCAATAGTTGAAGAAGAAACTAAAGAAAAACGCCGCTCTTGGATTGGGCTGATTTCGGGAATCTCCCCTTTCAAACCAAACTTTCAGAATGGTGGTTTGAATCAGCTTGCCTCGGCAAACGCAGGGGCTTTTTCTGCAAACGATGCCAACTTTACAATTCAGCGAGCTCCACAAGGAATACCTGGGCCTCAAGGTCCTGATAACAATCCGAGTTTAGAAAATGGCTTTGCCATTCCTGCTGGAAGCCCCGTGCAGCAATTTAATAACGGACGGGCGTTCAATTTTGGCATTCAGGCGGGCAAGCAACTTACCGAACGCTTGGCGTTTGA
>JANQUM010000414.1:529-2940 GCA_030731175.1 Spirosomataceae bacterium | reverse complement strand
AGCTTCGTTAATTTTCGAGGTACGACGAGAAAGCGATTCGATGTATTCAATTGCCGCTTTGTAATTGTTGTTTTCAAAAAGAATATCACTTAACAGCTCATTTGTTTGGTCGATATATTTTCCCTGCGGATAATTTTTAACGTACGTTTTTAGTTGTTCAATTGCCTCGTTGGTATTGCCTTTTTCAACAAGTACTTTCGTATAATTGTAGGTTGCTTCTTCGGTAATATTTTCGTCAAAGTTATTTGTTTGGGCAACTTTGAAAGCCGCTTCGGCGGCATCAAGGTTTTTAGATTTGAGAGCTGATATCCCTAAATAATACGCCGCTTGCTGCCCCAATTCGTCTTTTTGATACGCAATTTGTTTAAAAAGTTCAGTGGCACGGGCGTAATCTTCCGCTTTATATAAACTGTATCCGTGACGAAAAGTAACCGCTGGTTCTGTAGTTCCTCTTCGAAATTGACGGTATTTTTCGTAGTAAGTTGCGGCTCTCGTAAATTCATCTTCGAAAAACAGCACCTCAGCAGCTACCAAGCAAACCTCGTCTATTTTTCGACCATTGGGATTTGCCACAATTGGCTCGGCGTAAGCAAGTAGTTCGTCGTAACGGTTTTGCTTGAAATAAATTTGGGCAATCCAATTTGGTACTTCAATTTTATACGGATTTACGTTTTCGACCCGCTTTAGATCAGCAAGAGCTTCTTCGTAATTATTACGCGAAAAATTAATCGAAGCGGCGTAGTAAGCAGCGTGAACTGCTTTTTCAGATACTGATTTTTTTACTTCGTTAAATAGCAAAAGTGCCTCGGCTGGGCGGTTTGTTTTGTAATACGAAACCGCCAGTTTGTATTTATCTTCGTAAACCTCCAGTGTATTTTGTCGGTAAGCAGTTGCTTTCTGAAAATATTCTATCGCTTTTTCGTAATCCCCTTTGGCGTAAAAGCTATTTCCTAAATCACTATAAATAATTTTCGCTTTTGGGTGTTCAGCATACGTCGTGACGAAACGCTCTACGGCAACGTCTGCATCAAGTGCATTTGTGTATAATCCCGAAACGGCGGAGTAATAAGTAGCATTTGCGAGATTAAACTCGTTTGGGCTCAACGCATGGCTATTTTTATCAATGTATTCTTGAAAAGATGTTCGTGCTGCCACGTACAATTTTTTCTCAAAAAGCTCAACGCCTTGGTTGTAAAAGCGTTCTGTTTCGGTGTAGCTAAGGGTATTTTGAGCACTTACGGCTGTGCTGAACAAAACAGCAATAAATATTGAATTAAGAAATTTGTATTTCATGTGAGCTTTTTCTTTCAGCAGGATTGTATAATTAACCAACAAAACCTAACTTTTCGACTTTAACGTTTATTGCGTTATGTAAATTGTGAACTAAACACTAATCAAGTACAATGAAATCGATTCATTTAAAATTATTCTCAGTAGTAATCTTTTTCCTTAGTAGCTGCACAGCTTCAAAGGTAGCAAGTCAGTTACCAACCACAAACTTATCTTATGTCTTGGAAATGCCCAATCCGCACACGCATTATTTTGACGTGACGATGAAAATTTCTAACGCCCAAAAAGTTGCAAAGAACGGGAAAGTTCAGGTAAAAATGGCAACATGGACCCCAGGCTCGTACCTGATTCGTGAATACGCTCGAAATATTGACCGCGTAAACGCATCTGTTGCAGGAAATGAAGTCAAATCAACAAAAATCAATAAAAATACGTGGGAAATTGATTGCGGAACAAATAACGAGGTAACCATAAAATACAGCATTTACAGTTATGAACTGACCGTCAGAACATCCTATCTGGACGATACCCACGGCTACGTAAATGGAGCGAGCGTTTTTATGTACGTTCCTGAATTGATGAAAGAAAAAGCAATTTTGACCGTAAAACCGCACGCCTCATTTTCAAAAGTTTCTACCGCATTTAAAAATATCAACGGTTTCAACTACGAAATAAATTCATTCGATGAATTGGTTGACAGCCCAATAGAAATCGGAAATCAAGAATTACTATACTTCGATGCAGCGGGCGTAAAGCACACCATTGCAATGTATAGCAATCAGCCGCTTTCTTACGATAAAAAGGAAGTATTGGCCGCATACAAAAAAGTAGTAAATGCAGCAACGAGCGTTGTGGGTGAACACCCTTGTAAAGAATATTTATTTATAGTACATCACCTACCTGGTATAGGTGGCGGTTTAGAACACTTATACTCTACCACTTGCCAAACATCACCAGCGGCTTACGCTTCTGAGCGGGCGTTTCGTGGTTTTATGGGGTTAATTGCCCACGAGTATTTTCACTTGTGGAACGTAAAACGCATTCGTCCTGAGGCCTTAGGTCCTTTTGATTACGAAAATGAAAACTACACCAATTTACTGTGGGTGTCAGAAGGGTTTACT
>JANQUM010000414.1:0-519 GCA_030731175.1 Spirosomataceae bacterium | reverse complement strand
GATGACAGAAGACGACTACATTCGTTATATGGCAAATGATTTGAACTCGATTGAAAATACACCGGGCGAAGAAGTGCAATCGGCATCCGAGTCCTCATTTGATGCATGGATAAAATATTACCGCCGAAACGAAAACTCGCAGAATACAACCGTTTCGTATTATTCTAAAGGCGGTGTGATTGGCTTACTTCTTAATATCGAGATTCTTGCCGAAACGAAAGGCGAGAAATCACTGGACGATGTGATGAAGTACCTATGGAACGAGTATTATAAAAAAGAAGGCAGAGGTTTTACAGACGCTGAAATGCAAAAAGCTTGCGAAGCAATAGCAGGAAAATCTTTGGAAAGTTTCTTTCAAAATTACGTCTGGGGAACGTCCCAAATTGACTACGCCTATTTCTTTAATAAAGCTGGGATGAATGTGAAAGACGAACTTGCTAACGAGGCATCTCCTTACTTTGGTGCTTCTATTAGAGGAAACGGCGTGAATAACGTAGCGAGAGGTTCAGGTGCATACAC
>JANQUM010000413.1 GCA_030731175.1 Spirosomataceae bacterium | reverse complement strand
CGGGAATGGTAAATTGACCAATGCTCAACCGCCATACTATCTTCAAAAGTCCCGAAGTTTTCGAGGCATTCGTTCACAAAAAAATCGAGCAATTCTAAAGATTCTTTACGGGTGGTTGCCCAGATAAAATCTTTTTCGTCAATGTTTCCGATGGTTTTGATTTCGTGATTTCTAATCAAATTTGTTAGTTCAGAAACGTCTTTTTCAAAAGACAAAGGTTTTGCTGGAACGTGACCTTTAGGTAGTTTTTTTCGGTTCTCTGCGTCGAAGTTCCATTGCCCGGTTGCGGGTTCGTCGCCGTCCATCAAAATATTGTATTCTTTCCGCATGGAGCGGTAAAAGTTTTCCATCACCATTGTTTTCTTTCCCGCAAAAAAAGTGGCGATGTGGTCACGTTTTGTTAAAAAATGCTCGGAATCAACGGCGGAACTTTCAATTTCCAAACTTTCACAAAATCGTTTTAGCTGTTCATCAAGTCGGTACTCGTCAGGTAATTGGTATTCAAACTTTGTGATTTCGTTTTCTTGAATCAGCCACGAAATATTTTGCGTCAAAGATTGCGTGTTGCGTTCATCGTCTAATTTGAGGTAAACGAATTTGTGCCCGAGGTCGGTTTTCTCCTCAGAAAACGAACGCATCGCCGCAAAAAAAGCGACGATTTTTTGAATATGGTGGTTTACATAATCCGTTTCCTGCCGCATTTCCATCATGACGTAAATTACGTCGTCAGAAACGGTGTCAAACCAAGAATGTTCGTGATTAAGTTGGTCGCCAAGAAGTAGCCTTAGTGTCATGTGTTTTTTATTTATCCAACCAAATACAAGCGGCTTGGTTTGAAAAAGTTGTTACTTTGTGTACAAATTATAAACATGAAAATATTTAACACGCCCGTCAACACTTCCGCCAAATATTTGCTAACCGATAGCCGCTACGTAGAGCAGGCGACGGAGAGCATTTTTTTTGCCATCAAAGGCGAACGCCACGACGGCCACGCATTTATTGAAGAACTTTACAAAAAAGGTGTTCGTGAATTTGTGGTGGAAACGGGTTGTCATTTTAATTTCAATGGGAAGTTGGTTGCTGTAGAAAACCTGAAGGAATTTCAGGGTTTGGTGACTGATGAATCGCTGATTTTTTGGATCGTTGGAAACAGCATTCTTGCGTTGCAGGAAGTTGTGGCGAAGCACCGGAAAAACTTTGATATTCCGATTGTTGGCATCACGGGAAGTAACGGCAAAACAATTGTTAAAGAATGGATTTACGAATTACTTGCTAATAAAATTTCTGTGGCGAAAAGCCCCCGAAGCTACAATTCGCAAATTGGCGTGCCACTGTCGGTTTGGCAGCTCGCAAAGGTGCATCAGCTGGGCGTTTTTGAAGCGGGCATTTCCCGAAAAAACGAGATGAAAAAATTGGCGGATGTTATTCAGCCAACCATCGGGATTTTTACAAATATTGGGTCTGCTCACGACGAAGGCTTTAACAGTCGTAAAGAAAAAGTTGCCGAAAAATTGCGACTTTTTGCCAAAGCCAAAACGCTGATTTACTGCAAAGATTACGACGAAATAGGCGAAGAAGTAAACTTACTTCTCAAACAAATAAATCCCGGAATTGAGTTAATTGGGTGGTCGTTACACGAAGGAAATGATTTTTTTGTCGAAGTCATGAATCGTGACGGTTCGGTAATTTTAAAGACTAACTGGGATGGCGAATCGCTGGAAGTTGAGATTCCGTTTGTTGATGATGCCGCCATTGAAAACGCTACGCACGCATTATTTTGTATTTTGAAAACTCAGGGTGCAAAAGATTTGCCCGATTTTAAGTTGCTTCGCCCGCTCAAAATGCGGCTCGAAATGAAGCACGGAATTTACGATAGTTACCTCGTTGACGATTCGTACAACAATGACTTAGCTGGTCTTGAAATGGCGTTGAATTTCTTAAATCAGCACAATACCAAACGAGATAAATTGCTCATTTTGAGTGATATACACGAAACTGGATTAGAAGAAGTAACGCTTTACGAAACGGTAAAAGAATTGCTGATTTCTAAAGGAATAAGTGAAATTATTGGCGTGGGAGCAGGTTTACAAAAGCACCAACCAATGCCTGGATTGTATTACGGCTCAACCGAGGAACTGCTCGCAGATTTGCCACGCGAAATGCTTTCCAACCGATTTACACTCGTAAAAGGGGCTAGGGTTTTTGGTTTTGAGCGAATTATCAAAAGGTTAGAACAGAAAGTTCACGGAACAGTTTTTGAAATTAACCTCGATTCGGTAGAGAATAACCTAAACTTTTACCGAACAAAGCTGAAGCCGCCCACCAAATTGATGGCAATGGTGAAAGCCTACGCCTATGGCAGTGGCAGCACCGAAATTGCCGCTTTCCTTCAATACCATCGGGTGGATTATCTTGCGGTTGCATACACGGATGAAGGCGTTTCGCTGCGTGAAAATGGTATCGAGTTGCCAATAATGGTGCTGAATCCGCAGCCAGAATCTTATCAGAATGTACTGAATTATGAATTAGAACCTGAAATCTACTCCCTGAAATCTCTCCGTTCTTGGATCGAATTTTTGGAATTTAGCGGTTCGCTCGAAGAAAAAATCAATATTCACTTGAAGCTTGATACCGGTATGCACCGGCTTGGTTTTACGGTAGATGAACTTGACGAGGTAATCAATTTAATAAAAGGCATTCCAGATTTTTACGTAAAATCAGTTTTTAGCCATTTGTCTGGAGCCGACGATCGAAAATTTAACGATTTTACTTTACAACAAATTGATTTGTTTACGCAAATGTCTGATCAAATACGTGCGGCCTTTCCGTACGAAATCGACCGTCATATTTGTAACACCGCCGGGATACTCAGCTATCCTGATGCCCATTTTGAAATGGTGCGAGTGGGAATCGGGCTTTACGGAGTTGAATCTTCGGGCGGTG
>JANQUM010000412.1 GCA_030731175.1 Spirosomataceae bacterium | reverse complement strand
ATACGTTGCCCGATGAATCTCCACAAACGTGTCAAATGCTCCGGCGTAAGCTAACGATTCGAGTGTTTTTTTGTTAACCGTCCGTAAATTAATACGACTCACAAATTCAAAAATATCCTTAAATCCACCTTCTGCGTCTCTAATATCAATAATTGACTCAACGGCGGCGTCGCCAGTGCCTTTTATTCCGCCCAAACCAAAACGGATTTCACCCTTATTATTCACCGCAAAATGCTTTTGGGATTCGTTAATATCGGGACCCAAAACAGGAATATTCAACGCCTGACACTCTTCTAAAAAGAACGTAATTTTATCAATAGTACCTAAATTATTAGTCAGTACTGCCGCCATGTATTCGGCAGGGTAATGAGCTTTTAGATACGCCGTTTGGTACGCCACGAAAGCGTAACAAGTTGAGTGAGATTTATTAAATGCATACTCCGCAAAGGCTTCCCAGTCAGTCCAGATTTTTTCGCATTTCTTTACGTCGTAGCCCCGTTCGTTTGTTCCGGCAATGAATTTTTCTTTCATTTTGCTCAGAACGGCAATTTGCTTCTTTCCCATCGCTTTACGCAACACGTCGGCATCACCTTTGGTGAAACCCGCAAGTTTTTGAGAAAGCAACATTACTTGCTCCTGATAAACGGTAATTCCGTAGGTTTCACCAAGGTATTCTTCTACTTCGGGTAAATCGTATGTGACTTCTTCCTGCCCGTGCTTTCGCTTATTGTAGGTCGGAATGTACGCCATCGGGCCGGGGCGATAAAGTGCATTTAACGCAATGAGGTCATCGAAACGGTCAGGTTTCATTTCCCGCATGTGCTTCTTCATGCCGTCAGATTCAAACTGAAAAACGGCGTTTGTTTCTCCCCGCTGAAAAAGTGCGTACGTTTTTTTATCGTCTAAATGGATATTATCAATGTCAATTGAAACATTATGATTCTCCTTAATCATTCGGAGAGCATTTTTGATGATTGTCAGGTTTTTCAGACCCAAAAAGTCCATTTTGATTACTCCGGCGTCCTCCACAATTTTCCCTTCGTATTGCGTTACGAGGAAATCAGAATCTTTGGAAGTACTGACGGGCAAAATATTGTAAAGCGGCTCGGGTGCGATAATAATTCCGGCGGCGTGAATTCCAGTATTTCGCACCGTTCCTTCCAGTTTTTCGGCTTGTTTTAAAACCGCAGCCGCGAGGTCATTTCCGTGATAAAACTCGCGAATTTTACGAACGTTGGCAACTTCATCGGGCTGCATTCCTAAGCTGGAAAGGCTTTTCGGGCCGTTTTCTGGGTAATGAATTAATTTCTCAAAGTTGATTCGGTATGACGGACGGTCAGGCACCAATTTGGCTATGAAGTTAGATTCTGACAGCGGAAATTCCATTACCCGAGCAACGTCTTTGATTGCCGACTTCGTTGCCATTGTACCGTACGTAATAATCTGAGCAACCTGATGTTTACCGTATTTCTGCACTACGTAATCAATCACCTTTTGGCGACCTTCGTCGTCAAAATCAGTATCAATATCGGGCATTGATAAACGCTCAGGATTCAGGAATCGCTCAAAAAGCAGGTTGTATTTTATGGGGTCAATATTGGTAATTGCAATGCAATACGCCACCACTGATCCCGCCGCCGAACCACGGCCGGGCCCGACCAAAACGCCCATATCCCGCCCGACTTGGATAAAATCCATTACGATAAGAAAGTAACCCGCAAAACCCATTGTTTTGATGGTAAACAGCTCAAAATCAACCCGTTCGCGTACTTCTTCGGTTATTTCTCCGTAACGTCTTTTCGCACCTTCGTAGGTTAAGTGCTTTAAGTATTCCCATTGATTTTCTTTATCTTCCTTGTGAATGATAAATTCTTTGGGAATCGGAAAATTTGGGAGAAGAATGTCCTTCTTTAAATCTATGTTTTCAATTTTACCGACGATCTCATTTGTGTTGTCAATTGCTTGCGGCACATCAGCAAAAACCTGACTCATTTCGGCCGTATTTTTAAAGAAAAACTCATCGTTCGGGAAGGCGAAACGAGTATTGCGTTTTGAGGCTGAGTCGTCGTCGTCGAAATCAATTTGCTTTGGTGTTGAAAGCTTTTCGTTGGTATTTACGCAAAGTAAAATATCGTGCGAAAGGGCATCGTCTTGGTCAACGTAATGACTATCATTTGAAGCGATAATCTTCACATTGTACTCTTTCGCAAATTTTAGCAAAACATGGTTTACTTTTTCCTGATCGGGGATTTTATGACGTTGTAATTCCACGTAAAAATCTTCTCCAAAACGCTCGTACCACCACTCAAATTCTTTGCGAGCGGCGGCTTCATCTTGCCGTAAAATAGCCTGCGGAATCATCGCTCCGATACAGCAAGTGGTAGCAATTAAATTCTCTTTGTATTGGTCAATTAGTGCTTTGGTGACTCGAGGGTATTTTGAATACAGCCCGTCCATGTAGCCAATGGAGCAAAGTTTAGAAAGGTTTTTGTAGCCTTGCTCGTTTTTTGCTAACAATAATTGATGGTAGCGACGGTCTTTCTTTTCTTTCGTAAATTGCTTTATCGTGTTGTCTTCCACCACGTACAATTCGCACCCAATAATTGGCTTGATTTTATGTTGGTTTGCTTTCGCCACAAAATCAAACACTCCGAACATATTGCCGTGATCCGTAATTGCGATAGCGGGCATATCATCGGCAACGGCTTTTTTCATCAAACGATCAATGTTTGAGGCTCCGTCGAGTAGTGAAAATTGGGTGTGGTTGTGTAAATGGGAGAATTGCATGGATTCTTGATAGTGTTTAGTCAAAATTACGACTTTGAACTGCCATTACAAATTGCAGGAAACAATTACTTTTCAAATTACAAGGATTGGCAAATTCGGCTTATTCAAACACAAAAGCTAATCGTATAAATACAAAAAAGCTTCGCTCAATATCCGAG
>JANQUM010000411.1:2738-2958 GCA_030731175.1 Spirosomataceae bacterium | reverse complement strand
GGTATTAAAAGTAGGAATGCGAAAAGGGCTAAGTTACTTTTCATAATTAGTGTTATGTAGGGTTAATTCAGTTCAACTATTTTCTTTAAGCGTCGGGTTTGCTTTGTAAAAAAGCGTCGAACAATTTGTTGGAGCTAAAATAGTTTGTGCCGCTTCAAACATCGACTCTGTTGTGACCGCCCGAAGTTTGTCAATATCCTGATTGCACCACTCGGCATTT
>JANQUM010000411.1:0-2728 GCA_030731175.1 Spirosomataceae bacterium | reverse complement strand
AGCAACTCGATTTCAGAAAACACGATGGAGGTCTCTGATTGATTTTTTACCTTTGTCAACTCGGATGTCTCAACTGCTTTTGAACGCATTTCTTCCACAACTTCGTTGACGGCATTATTGGCATCTTCCAGCGAAATTCCTTTGTTAAGGTTTCCGTTTATCACCAATAAGCCAGGTTCTAACGAGCCAGTTACGTAAGATGAAACATTGCTGAAAATTTTATCTTCGATGACGAGTTTGCTGTAAAGTCGAGAAGATTTTCCGTGTCCGAGCATATCGCTCAACAAATCTGCTTCAAAGTAGCCTTTCTCGTACCTTCCCGGAATATGATAGGTTTTGTAAAGTGCATCAAGCGGCACGTTTGCTTCGGTGTGAAGTTCGCGGCTTCGCTCTTGTTTCGGTTCTTTCGGTAAACTTCGGTTATAAGGCTTTCCCGCCGGAATATCCCCGAACCACTTATTGCTTAGTGATTCAATATCGGATGTCGTGACATTTCCCGCAACTACCATTACGGCATTGTTTGGTAAATAATATTTGAAGAAGAAATCTTTTACATCTTGCAGCGTTGCGTCTTCAATATGACTGATTTCTTTCCCGATTGTTGCCCATTTGTAGGGGTGATTTTCGTACGCCAGCGGACGGAGTTTCAGCCAAACGTCTCCGTAAGGTTGATTCAGATAACGCTGTTTGAACTCTTCAATCACTACTTTTCTTTGAACTTCTAAAACTTTCGGGTCAAAAGAAAGGCTTTTCATTCGGTCAGATTCCAGCCAAAAAGCGGTTTCAATATTACTAGCTGGGAGCGTTATGTAATAATTTGTTATATCGGGTGAGGTAAAAGCGTTGTTCTCACCGCCAACCTTTTGCAGTGGTTCGTCGTAAGATTCGATATTTTCTGAACCTCCGAACATCAAATGCTCAAACAAGTGGGCAAAACCCGTTTTGCTTTCATCTTCGTCACGAGAACCCACATTGTATAAAATATTGACCGCCGCCATAGGAGTGGAGTGATCTTCGTGAACATATACTTTTAATCCGTTTGATAATTCAAAGAAATTATAATCAATCATGCAGTGTGGAGGTGGTTTTTAATCTGTTTTCAAATTTAACATACAACCTGCCTTATTGGTGCTATCGACCTAAAAAATTATTAGATTTGTTTAGAATCATTATTATAAACGAGTACATTAATTATATATAAAATGAAGATATTAGTAATTGGAATGGGAAAGGTCGGCTCGTTAGTCGGCGTTTTGTTGAGTAAAAGATTTGAAGTAACCGGATTAGATAAAAATGATCCGCACTATACATTTGAGTTACCGATTCCCACAATTAAAGGGGACGTTACGGATATAGCTTTCCTTCAGGAAGAGCTACCTAAATACGAGGCCGTGGTTTCTTGCATGCCGTATAATCTCAACTTGCCTATCGCAGATATTTGCCACAAAGAAGGTATTCATTATTTTGACCTAACGGAAGACGTGCCAACCACAAATGCCATTCGTAAAATGGCGGAAACATCTACGGCAGTTATGGCTCCGCAGTGCGGGCTTGCTCCAGGGTTTATCGGAATTGTGGGTTCAGACCTGACAAAGCGTTTTGATAAATTACGAGATATTGAGCTCAGGGTGGGAGCGTTGCCCCAATTTCCGAACGGGCAGTTGGGTTATTCCTTTACGTGGTCGCCCGCCGGAGTAATAAACGAGTACATTAATGATTGCGAAGTGATTCAGAACGGCGAACGAAAAATGGTGTCGGCACTTGATGGAATTGAGAAAATTTATATTGGCGGAGAGCAATTTGAGGCTTTCAGTACGTCCGGTGGTTTAGGAACCATGTGCGAAACCTTTGAAGGGAAAGTTGATACGCTAAATTACAAAACGATGCGTTACCCGGGTCATGCTCAATTAATGCGGTTTTTGATTTATGAACTCATAATGAAAAATCGCCGAGAGCAATTAGAAGAAATTTTGACCGAGGCAAAGCCGCCGGTTCAGGAAGACGTTGTCTATGTTTACGCCGTAGTGGAAGGTTGGATAAAAGGCCGAATTAAGCGAGAAGAGTTTTACCGTGCCTACACACCAATTGACTTGGACGGAGTTCATTGGCGAGCAATTTCTTGGACGACTGCCGCCTCAATAGCGGCTGTTGTAGAATTGGTTGCCGACGGAAAACTGCCCAACAAAGGTTTTATAAAACAAGAAGATATCTCGTTTGAAGAATTACTAAACACCACGAATGGTGCTTATTTCAAGGAATCGGAGTAGGTGAAAATAAATATTTGAAATTTATTTGCCCGAATGTTTGGCAAATATCAAACGGACTAATATCTTTGCACTCCGATTCACACTAAGACTTACAGAGGAGTGGCAGAGTGGTCGAATGCGGCAGTCTTGAAAACTGTTGTACCGCGAGGTACCGGGGGTTCGAATCCCTCCTCCTCTGCTCAATCCCCTTCAATTTATTGAAGGGGATTTTTGTTTTAGGTGGACTGCTTCACTATATAAATGTCAGTTCGAATAGTTCTTTTAGATTACACAGTTAATGTTACATCGATTGACTTTCTAAGCAAAGCATGCAGCTAAACCGCCTTTTATTTCATATTTTAAAAAATACAAAATTCGTCTGACTCAAGATTATTTTTTGAGCAAACTGTAAACTACTTTCTCTCAAATACGTTTCACAACTAAACAACTTCCCGGTGGTTATCGGGACTAAACAACTAAAC
>JANQUM010000410.1 GCA_030731175.1 Spirosomataceae bacterium | reverse complement strand
TGGTTATCAGATCATGGATCGGGTATTTAAGTTTGAAAATAAGCCCGAAAAAGATTTAGATTCGATGCTTTTGACAATGATTATTTCCATTGTTTTGGGGGCAAGAATAGGGCACTATGTTTTTTACGAAGGTTATAGATTTGCCGATGCTCCGCTTACTTTTTTGTGGGATATGCTTATTCCCCCTTATATGGGTTTAGCAAGCCACGGAGCCGCTTTTGGCGTAATTATAGGTTTGATTATTTACTCCCGCCGCAACCGCGAATACAATTTTTTGTGGCTCATTGACCGCTTGATGATAACCGCCGCTTTGGGCGGGGCGTTTATTCGTTTCGGTAATTTAATGAACTCTGAAATTGTGGGAAAACCAACCGATGTACCTTGGGCGTTTGTGTTCATGCAAAACAACGAATTTGAGAAAATTCCGCGTCACGCTTCGCAGTTGTATGAGTCGCTTTCTTGCTTGGTTTTGTTCTTCGTTTTATTCTTTATTTACGAAAAATACAAAGCCGCCACGCCACGTGGTTTGCTAACGGGTATTTTCTGCGTTTGGGTTTTCGGTTTCCGATTCTTCTTTGAATTTCTGAAAGAAAATCAGGTTTCGTTTGAAGACGGCATGGTTTTGAACATGGGTCAATGGCTGAGTTTTCCGCTAGTAGCCTTTGGTTTGGTATTACTTTTCCGGGCGTTGAAAAACGGGAAAGTACCTGTTGAAGCTCAGTAATTTTGTAATAGAAATTTTATAGAAAGCCCCTGCCAAATGACTTTGACAGGGGCTTTCTCTGCAATACGCTCTGATTAGTTTTGTTACAAATAACGGTAGTAAATCACCAATTTTGGTCGTTTGCTTTCGGTCGTATCTTCGCTTGAGGCGAGGCAGGTAATCCGAAACGGACTTTCGGTTTGATGTCTGATCATCAAGCCGTTGTTACCGTTTGAAAGCTGGTCGTTTATCAAATTCTTGACGTTTAATTTGGTGTAATTTGCCGTCTGGCTCGCAGCCGCTGTTACAACTACTTTATTGTTTTCTGAAACCGTCGGCTGGTTTGTCCACGTGGCGGTTGCTGCCGCCCAAGGCTGTTCAATGCGTTTTATTTCTAAAATATTATCACCGAAATGCCCCGTAAATGGCGGGTTTTCCTGAATAAAGGTATCGCTAAAACTCAACGATAAAAACGCGGAATCTATCACCGCATTTGCAGGTATTGATGATAAATCGAATTCTATAAGCGTTCGTCTGATTTCTTGGTTGCCAAATTGCGTCCAGGCAGAGGGTACGATGTACTTGCTGCTTCCGTAAGAATTATTCACGAAAAGACTGGAGATGTCGGTGTCTTTACCGTTTGCGGCGTTCGGCTGCAACGTTAATTGAACTGGAATGTAGCAATCGTTCATAAATATTTCTGCGGAAAAAACGCTTCCGTTTGTTGCTTCAAATCCGGTGTTTAATTCAATATTTCGACCAGCTTCGTAGCTGATTTTTGATTGATTGTCCAGTTTTTGATTCGAAGAAATGGTTAAACTTGCCCGGTTTAACGTAGTATCGGCAATTGCCGTATTGGTTAGTATTTGTACGGGGGAGGTTACAAAAATTGTTGTTTCTTTTGACGCAGCGACGTTGCAACTTCCCCGGTCAATAACCGCTCGAAATTTCGTGGTTTTTAGTAATCCTGCGTAGGAAAATGTAGGAGAAGCACTAGCGAAGTAGGTACTTGTAGCAAAATTATCTTCTGAACTTTCCCAACCCACTATCGTTCCGCTGTAAGCATTCAACGTCAATGTTCCGCCGTTGAAAATGGCACATACGGTATCAGAAGCCGTTACAAAACCCGTAGGCTCTGCTGAAATTGCTGCCGACTCTACGGTGAAAGTGGTGGTGGTTCGGCACGAAGGGTTGCTGGCGGCGGCTACAAAGTAATTTTTAATTAGTGGCGTTGCCGTATTCGGAATTCCTGAACCCGTTACTCCAACCGGATTAAACGTATTTCCGGTAAAAATTGAATTACCACCCGAAGCAACTGTGTACCAATTGAAAGGATTCGTGAAACCCGAAGTGGTGGAAGTAATCGTGAAATTACCAACTTCCTGCGTATCATACGAGCTGACCACAATATTGTACGTTTGACCCTGAACTAACGCGAACGTCAGCTTTGATAATAAAATGGGAAATCCAACATCATCATTATACGCCAACAATCCATTATTTGGGGCCAATGGATTAAAATTACTGTCGTATAAAAATAGAAATGTGTCAAAATTTCCGGAAGTTATTTCGAAAGTCAAATTACCCGAACTTTGAGCAACGTACGAAATTTGTTTTTAATAGAATATGCCAGCGGTTCTTCCCGGACGAATAAACGAAGGACTTAGAAAAGTTATATCGCTATTAACTGAATTGGTAGGTACAGGTACCCCCATTTTCAAACCTTCTCCCGCCGGAACATTTTGATTCTGACATATCGAGTAAGAGCCCACCGTTGGTGTTACTGCCGCTGGATTTACGGTCACTCGAACTGGCTGTTGCACTCCACCACTTAGACCGCATCCCGTTGGAGATAAACTGAAAACGTATTCCACCACAATGGGAGCGGAGGTTGTATTTATCAATATTTCATTGATTTGATTTGTACCTGACGAAGCTCCGTTACTAATGCCCGCTACAGCGGCTCGATTCCAACTAAAAGTAGTTCCCGCGGTATTGCTTGTGGCAACGTAGTTTAAGGTCTCGCCAGAGCAAATGGTCGCAGTAAGTAGTGAACTCAGTGAATTACCCGCGATGGGCGTGAAATCTTGCGTTACCACTCGGTCGTCAGAAGAAGATCCCGTGGTGGCGTTCAGTCCGAGGCCTCTTCGGGCGAATGCCTTGCCGATTGCACAGCGGTATTTTCCTGCAAAAAAAGCTTGGTCGGCAGCGAGGATGGCGTCGCGAGCATCCACAAAACTTGGGTTGCAAGGTTGCAGTCGCAGG
>JANQUM010000409.1 GCA_030731175.1 Spirosomataceae bacterium | reverse complement strand
GCTATTTCTCCGGGCAAAGGAGACGAATCAATTATTCCGTATCGAATGAACTCAACCAACCCCGGCGTTATGATGCCCGAAATTGGCAGAGTTTCTATTCATAATGAAGGCGTTGCCCTCGTGAAAGCATGGATTAATGAAATGGAGTAATTAGCTAAAACGTCGTTTCAGCACTTCAAAAAATTCATCTACTTCGGCACTTTTTACGTCCCAATTAAAACGTGGAATGTACGTATGAACCACAAAACTCCGGGCTTCTGAGTAATTAAGCTGCTTGTCAATTTCATCAAGCGAGGTATTATAAGCATCAGAATCGTTATTAAAAAGGTATTTTGTAAACGAAAAGCGTTGATTTAAAGATATTGACTTTCTAATGCTATCCACTCGGCTCAACCGGTGGTAGTCCGTCATTGAATCTCCTTTAGTTGCCTTATCATTAAGCGATTGCGTCATATTTATTAACTGCTCATTTAGGCTACGCATTTCTGACTTCTCCTCGCTTCTCACAACCGTAACTGGCTGCTGAACTACAACTTCCTCCACCTTTTGCGTAATATCAACCACAACTGGTTTCACAATTTCTGGCGTAACTTCTACTTGTTTCGGAGTAGAAATTATTTCCTGATACTCAGGTTTCGATGGTGCGTTTTGTCGGATTCTATCAGTAAGTTTATCTTCAACAATACTATCAAAAAACGATTTTCCCGAGCTTCGTTCCTCTTTGATTTCTTCTTTTTGTTCGGTAATCTTTAAACCCACCGGAACTGGAACAATTTCCGATAATTCAGTCATAACGTCTGTAATATCGTCAGAGGTTCTTTGAGAAAACTCGCTGTTTATCAACTCAATAACTTCGTTTGCGTACATCGCAGCGTGCAATCCCGCAATTTTTTCGAGTTCATCAAAAACCCATTTATTGACCTGAAAGTAATTTCGGTTTTTCTTAACCCATTGAGTCGAAAGCCTAAAATTTGGCAAATCACGCATGAGTTGCGTAAAGTATTCCGTTGGGTTTAAGCCCAATTGCAACGTATTTGTAATAGCTTCAGCCAATAAGGGCTCAAATTCACGCTGCCGAACGGCAATAAATTCAGATAAAATATTCATAAATTCAGCCAATGCGTACTGAACTTCTGGATGCCCAAAATCAAAATACGGACTTTCAAGTCGGCGGGTTTCATCTTGCCAACGAGTGTACAATAACCTGATTGCAAGCAAATTAACTTGCTTTACTGGCGTAACAGAAAGTATCTGTTCGCCGTCAAGTGAATCTGTATCAACAAAATTTTCTTCACATATCTTAGCGGCTAATTCTTTGGCGTAATTCTCAGCAACTTGGGCATCCCACTTGTAGGTCATTGTCAAAATCGTTTGTTTTGTAGATTATTAGCAAAAGGTTTGCAAGTTACGGCGTATTGCCAAATCTTGCCACTTTTACATACAACGTTTTTTTTATTTGAATAATGTTTATTGAACCAAAAAGAGGTCTCGGGCAAAGCCAGAAAACCGGATGGATTGAAGTGATTTGTGGCTCGATGTTTTCGGGAAAAACCGAAGAACTGATTCGTCGACTAAATCGGGCAAAAATAGCGAGGCAATCTGTTACAATTTTTAAACCGAAACTTGATACCCGCTACCACGCCGTTGATATTGTTTCGCACAATCAAATCGCAATTCCGTCAATTCCGCTGGATAATTCTTCTCAACTAATGGCGTTAGCCGGCGAGTGCGAAGTAGTTGGCATTGACGAAGCCCAATTCTTTGACGTCGGAATTATCAACGTGGCAAACGAACTCGCAAACCAAGGGAAGCGAGTGTTAGTTGCCGGACTCGACATGGATTCGGCGGGAGTTCCTTTCGGACCAATGCCAGCGTTAATGTCAATTGCCGAATATGTTACGAAAGTTCACGCCATTTGCGTAAAATGCGGTGACCTCGCCCATTACTCACACCGAACAGTTGCGAATAATGAGCAGGTATTATTAGGCGAAATCGACAGCTATGAAGCACTTTGCAGAAAGTGTTACAATCTGTAAATCAATGAATTACGCCACCTTCACCATGAACGTGACCGTGTTCTAACTCAGAGGTTGTTGCTTCCCGAACGCCGGTTACTTTGCCTTCAAAGTGCATGGCTTTTCCGGCGAGTGGGTGATTAAAATCAACCGTGATTTCGGTGTCAGAAATTTCAATAAGTTGACCGTTTATTTGGTTACCTTCTTCGTTTGTAAAAGGCAAAACGTTCCCAATTTCTAACATTTCAACGATTTCATTTCCGTCCGGATCTTTGAACATATCAATCGGCAAAACCATCGTAGCTTCGGGGTCATAATCGCCGTAGCCAGCTTCGGGTTCGAGCCAAAAGTTGAACTCATCGCCAACCGACAGGCCGTTTAAATTTTCTTCAAAAGCTTCGGGCAGTCCGCTTTTACTGTGCAGAAAAACCATCGGGTCGTCCTCTCCCACTACTTCCGCAATTTCAAAAGTTTCTTCCTCTTCGCTTTCTTCGGGTTCGCCGATATATAATTCGTAAGTTAACGTTACAACGGTATTTGGGGCAATTTTCATGTTTTTAAAAGGTATATTTGTTCGTTTCTTCGTTACAAAGGTACGGAGAATGTAATTACCTTCACGAAACAATACCAATTCTCATTTTCATTCATGAATTTCCCCAAAAAGCAACTTCGTTTTTTTATAATTATATGCTTCATCAGTTTGAACTTAGGTGCTCAAGTACCAACAAGTACATTCCGAACGCACTTAAATTACGAAGTCGCAAGAGGGGTATCTGTTTCTCAAAACTTCGTTTATGTAATCACAGAAAATGGTTTTTACCGAAAAAGTAAAAGCGAAAATGTAACAGAGCTTCTTGATAAACGCAACGGACTTTCAGAAATGAACGTCACGACCTCTGCTTACCAAGTAACTGACAATCAACTACTTATTGGGTACGAAAGCGGAACAATCGATGTCATTACTC
>JANQUM010000408.1 GCA_030731175.1 Spirosomataceae bacterium | reverse complement strand
CACTCGTAGTTGTGCACCCTTTTGCCGGAAACTTGGGCGGCGGCGGTTTTGCAGTAATTCGTACGAAAGACGGAAAAGCGTACACGCTTGATTTTCGGGAAAAAGCCCCAATAACTGCCGACCGTGATATGTACTTAGATGAAAACGGTAACGTAATTGAAGGGCTGAGTACGCTCGGACACTTGGCGAGTGGCGTTCCTGGATCAGTGGATGGTATGGTAGAATTACACGAAAAGTTCGGCTCACTTTTATGGCAAACGCTGTTGCAGCCCGCCATTGATTTGGCCGAAAAAGGTGTTGTTCTAACCGAAAGAGAAGCGTTGGGTTTGAAGAATTACAAGAAAACTTTTCAGGAAGTTAACGGCGAAAATACTCCTTACTTTATGAAACCCGGCGGCTCAGATTGGGCAACGGGTGATAATTTCATTCAAGCCGATTTAGGAAAAACGCTCCGAACAATTCAGAAAGAGGGTCGGGAAGGTTTTTACGCCGGAGAAGTTGCGGATCAACTCGTCAATGAAATGAAAAAAGGCGGCGGAATAATTTCGCACGAAGACCTAAAACAGTACAAATCTGCGTGGCGGACGCCGCTTGTGGCGGGTTATAAGAAAAATTATACGATAATTTCGATGCCGCCGTCGTCGAGTGGTGGCGTGGCGTTGATGCAGTTAATGCGGTTCATTGAGCCGTACCCAATTGGTGAATGGGGCTGGCACAGCGACTCCACCGCTCAGGTTATGATTGAAGCCGAACGCCGTGTTTACGCCGACAGGGCGAAATGGCTTGGCGATGAAGATTTCGTAAAAGTGCCCGTTCAGCAATTGATAAAACGGGAATATTTGGAAAGCCGCTGGCAAGATTTCAGCTTCGCAAAAGCAACCGACAGTAAAGATATTGATGGTGGAAACGTACCGGGCTACGAATCTGACGAAACCACGCATTACTCAGTTGTTGATAAGGAAGGAAATGCCGTTTCTATCACTACAACGCTCAATGGGGCATTTGGAAGCAAAGTGGTAGTGGACGGTGCCGGATTTTTGATGAACAACGAAATGGACGATTTCAGCGTAAAAGCGGGCGTTCCGAATATGTTTGGTTTGATTGGAAACAAAGCCAACGAAATTCAACCCGGAAAGCGGATGCTTTCGTCTATGACACCAACTATCGTAGAAAAAGACGGCAAGTTTTTGATGGCGGTTGGAACGCCGGGCGGCTCAACAATTATTACCTCCGTTTTCCAAACGATTGTGAACGTGGTAGAACATAAAATGAACTTACAGCAATCTGTAAACGCCCTCAAATTTCATCACCAATGGCTACCCGACCGCATTGTTTACGAGCGGGGGGCTTTCACCGAAAAAACATTGCAAACGCTAATCGGGAAAGGCTACAAGATGGAAACTATGAACGGAACACTCGGCAGAATGGACTGCGTGATGGTTTTACCTGACGGCAGATTAATGGGTGCCTCTGACCCACGATCTGATAATACGAGTGTAGGGTACTGAGGTCTTACTTTTTAATTGCATCGCCCGAACCGCTTGATAACGCATAGGTTACAACAAACAGCCGCTTTAAAGTTGCCGAAGGAAAAATAACTTTAGCAGAATAACTATGCTAAAAAAAACCATTGCCCGAGAATATCACCGTCAAAGCGTAGGTATGTACCTGCTTATTGGGCTGGCTGCGTTTAGTTTCTTGAAGGGTGAAGAGCATGTGCAACTGGCAACACTTTTTATGAGCCGAGCGGAGCTTTTGGCAATCATTGTCATTGCCTGGGGACTGCACGTGCTTAAAACCTCGCTTTTCTTCGTAAAACTTATGCAGCAACCGAGCTACGAGTTTTTATTTGACGTGGCTTTGTTTCCCGAAAACAAAAAATGGTTAGAGTTGCTAAAAATGCAAATCAGCTTAAATATCGTCTTTCTGTCGTACGCAATTTTTATGCTTTTTATCGGGATTCAGCAAGGGCAATGGCTCAGCGTAAGTATTTTGGTTGTAGTAAACTTTGTATATATACTACTGCCCGTTTTGTTGAAAAATAAGTTATTACATCACCCTGCGTCGTTTAACCGTAAAAACGCAATTTTCTCGATTTCGCTACCGAAAATAGCACTTGCAAAGTGGCTTTTCTTTCCGGTATTTTTACTGAAAAAGGAACCCGTTTACCTGCTTCTCCAAAAGCTATTTGCGGCCGTTATGATTACAGGTATTGCCTACGCTTATCCCAGCGATGATTTCGACGAACGCTTACTAAAGCTTGGTTTATTTTTGGTTGCAAGTGGTTATTTTACGTTAACGCAACACTTCCAAAGCTTCTACGAAAATAACATGCTTTTTTCTCGTAATCTGCCCATTAGCGTTGGGAGTGTTTTTGGTGGTTATATTATGAATGGCATCATTTTTACATTGCCTGAGCTATTTTTATTTGTTAGTTATTTACCTGAAGACGTGAGCCTATTCGTCATTCTTGACACGTACTTTTACGTGCTTGCCGCCGCTGTATTTTGGCAAGTTGCCGCATTTTGGATTGATATGCAGAACGCAAATATGAATACGTTTTTGTTTGTCGGTCATGCAGTGCTTGTCATCGTGCTGATGTTTAAAGTTCCGCTTGCGATATTAGCGGTTTTGCTATTTTTCATAAGCTTTTGGCAATTGAGAAAGCACTATTATAATTTTGAGGCCGTCAATAATTAACAAGTTCACCTCATTTTTTTCGCCTATCTTTGAACTCAAATTACAAAACCTGATCCACGATGAAAAAAACGTTACTGACTTTACTACTTCTTACCGCATTTTCAACCGCATTTTCGCAAGGCTTTGCTTACTACCCTTTCAGTTCTGTTTTTTCGTTTAGCTCTAATCCAACCCGAACCATTTGGGTAGATTCTCGCTTTCAAACAAACTCGTATTTTTCGTCTTTGAGTACCGAAATAGCGTTGATGGGAAACTTTAACGATAACCCGAAAGCCCGTTTTTACG
>JANQUM010000407.1 GCA_030731175.1 Spirosomataceae bacterium | reverse complement strand
GTCATCGGGTCGGGTACGGCGGCGGTTATTACGACCGATTTTTGAGTAAATGCAGTCCCGATTGCCTTAAAATTGGGCTTTCATTTTTTGATGCAGTGGATGAAATAGCAGACACTAACGAATTTGATGTAAAGCTCAATCACTGCGTAACTCCAAATAAAATCTGGACTTTTTGACTTATTCGGTATAATAAATGTAAGAATACCATAAATTTGCTGCGAAGACTGTCACATCGAGCGGAGTCGAGATGCAGTTTTGAAGTTAAAAATCTCACAATTATTCTATCGTAAAAATGAAAATTGCTGTTGTTGGAGCTACCGGACTTGTAGGTAGCGAAATTCTTAAAGTATTGGCGGAACGTAATTTCCCCGTAACCGAAATAATCCCCGTTGCTTCTGAGCGTTCGGTGGGTAAAACCGTCACGTTTAACGGAACGGATTATAAGGTTGTAACGTACAAAACGGCAATTGAAATGAAACCCGACGTTGCCATTTTCTCGGCGGGTGGTGGCACTTCATTGGAAATTGCTCCCATATTTGCAGATGCCGGAATTACGGTAATTGATAATTCATCAGCATGGCGGATGGATGCCACAAAAAAACTAATCGTACCAGAAGTAAACGCTACATCATTAACTGCGGAAGATAAAATTATTGCAAATCCTAACTGCTCTACCATTCAGATGGTGGTAGTGATGAAGCCTTTGCACGACGCCTATAAGATCAAACGCGTAGTTGTTTCAACGTATCAATCAGTAACGGGTTCAGGTAAAAAAGCGGTTGACCAATTAATGGGAGAGCGTGAAAAAGCCGACAATATCGAAATGGCTTATCCGCACAAAATTGACCTCAACGCCATTCCGCATATCGACGTATTTCAGGAAAACGGTTACACAAAAGAGGAAATGAAAATGATTAAGGAAACGAATAAAATCATGGAGGATGACAGCATCAAAGTCACCGCCACGACAGTTCGTATCCCGACCATTGGCGGACACTCAGAATCCGTAAATATTGAATTTGAAAACGATTTTGAGTTAGCGAAAGTCCGTGAATTACTCGCCGCTACGCCGGGGGTAATTATTCAGGATGACCCGGCAAATAATATTTACCCAATGCCAATAAACGCTCACGGGAAAGACGAAATTTTTGTGGGGAGAATCCGTCGGGATGAATCTCAGGCAAATACGCTAAACCTTTGGGTAGTAGCTGATAACCTCCGCAAAGGAGCGGCAACAAACGCCGTTCAGATTGCGGAATATTTGTTGAAGGAAAAGATGATTGGGTAACGCAAATATCAAACCTCATAGGTTTTTAAAACCTATGAGGTTTCCTCAGATATCAACGCTTAAACTGACGAAAGCATTTAAATACTTCGTAAGTCAAATCGTAATCAGAGGCTCGTAGGATGTAATCGTCGGTCATTGGGCAGAATTTCATAAAAACATCGAGCTCGTCGCCTTCCAGTTTTGTTAAGTAATTAACCCAACGTTTGTTATACCGCAATTCGGCGTAGAATTTTTTGGCGTCAAGCATTTCAAGTTCGGCAACTTTCTGGCGTGATTTTCCTTGTTTGCTGAACATATCGTACAACGCATCAATCGAAATGCCGATGCCGGGTTGCGAAAGATTTTGCGTTTGAATCATATTTTTCATAATCTCTTCCCGCATGCCTTTTGCTCCGCCGGGGTTTTTCAGGAAAGCCGCTATTTCCGCTTGTAGGTTTTCGTTCCGCTTCTCAGTAATCACCACTTCTGCCAATGCTATGGCATCGATTTTCATAGTAATAGTGGGCTTGTTCGATGTCCCATCGTATTTGATACCTTCGCCCACGTAGCCAATCGCGACAGTTTTGATAGAATCTCCGGCAATTGCCCAGATGAAAAAATCGCCTCTTTCGTTGCTAACTGCTCGTTGCTTTGAACGTTGATTTACAACAGTGACCGAGTTTATCGGTTTGCCGTTTTCTACGTCAATCACTTTGCCATAAACCGTCCGTTCTTTTTGAGCAATTGCCCCAAAAGTGAGCAGTATAATACAAAATGTAAAAAAGGCTTTTTGCATATTTCTTTAAAATGTTTGGTTAAGCTCGGTCAGCTTTTAACCGCTAACTTTCGACTTTTACCCCTCGGCTATCTGTCCATTCACAATAACGTGTTTTACCTTGTTTTTGTGTATTAAAATTAAATTAGCAGATTCCCCTAAGTTGATTTTAGTTGGCTTCACCCCGTATTTTTTCCTCAATTCCGGAAATTGATCGAAAGTCAACGCCGTCATATCGGTTGCGTCGAGTTCTTTTAATCCGAAGAAAATAGATAGGTCACCAAGGTCTTCAATTTCACTGCTCAGTGTAAAATCAGTTGCGGTTTCGTTGTTCTCTTCATTGAGATTGATACCGATATCTTTTGTTAACTTCTTTCCGTTTTCGGTGAAAGTTGCGTTACGAATCAGCAAATCAAAAATGTACTTATCGTTATTCGGAATACGTTCGTAAGTCGCGAGTTTCTCGTTCGTATAATCACGTTTCGCGATGCTTTCTAAAGCCGTCAACATTGCCACGAAATTGAGTTGACGAATAAACTGTTTCTCACGGTCTTCCTTGTATCCACCTGACTCAATAAGTACCAAACTACTGCCCCATTTTTGCACGTTATCACCGAAGGCACGGGGTTCAAATTCGTCCGTCCAACGTCCTAAATGTCCGGGAATAATCGGCTGTAAAACTTCCGCCATCCGGCAAATTACCTGCATCGCTTTCGTACGGGTGTCGTTCCAATCTTTTGCTTGATTGTAAGCGGTAGCAAGGAAAGAAACCGTTGCCTGCTTTCCGCTTGCTCCGGCACTGTAACGAGTTCCTTTATCGTGTAAATTGAACGAGAATTCGGGTTTCAATTCGTCCACTAAAACTTTCAGCAATCGCCCTTCGGGGGTTTGCAGAGCCAACGCGTCACGGTTCATGTCAATTCCGGTAGAGGTTCGGCGTTGAAAACGTTCGGCTC
>JANQUM010000406.1 GCA_030731175.1 Spirosomataceae bacterium | reverse complement strand
AATATTAGGAGAAAGCAAAGAACACATATAAATTGATATTTGCGAAATAGTCACATAATAAGATTTAAATTTGGGGAAATTTATTACTATCATACTTCATAGGAAAAGGACTTTACGCACCCAACCACCTGCCAATCTGTCACCCCACACCCCTTTGGAATAGGTTTTGTGAAATTCAGGGAAACTGAAAAACACAAACATTAAACCAATATACAAGACATGGTAGCCGAAAAAGGTACAATCTCGATCAACACGGAAAATATCTTTCCGATCATTAAAAAGTTTTTATACTCCGATAACGAAATCTTCCTGCGGGAATTGGTTTCTAACTCCGTTGATGCCACGCAGAAAATCAAGAAACTTGCCGCAATGGGCAAGTATGACGGCGAACTCGGGGAGTTGAAAATCAAAGTTTCGGTGGATAAAGAAGCCAAAACCATCACTATTTCTGACGCTGGCTTGGGAATGACCGCCGAGGAAATCAAAAAATACATCAACCAAATTGCGTTTTCGGGAGCGAAGGAATTCGTAGAAAAATACAAAGATCAAGCAGAAGGAAAAGAGCAGATTATAGGTCAATTTGGATTGGGTTTCTACTCCGCCTTTATGGTGTCTAAAGAAGTAGAAATCATTTCAAAATCTTACCAAGACGAAGCCGCCGCCCGCTGGATTTGCGACGGAACGACAACTTTTGAAATCACAGAAGCCGAGCGTGCTACTCGCGGAACCGACGTAATTTTGCACATTGCCGAAGATTCGGAAGAATTTTTGGAAGAGTACAAAATCGAGCAAATACTTGAGAAATACGGCAAATTCCTTCCGGTTGAGATTGAATTCAAAGACAAAGTAATCAACAACCCGAACCCAATCTGGACGAAAGCCCCGGCGGATTTGAAGGACGAAGATTACCTTGCTTTCTACAAAGAGTTGTACCCAATGAGCGAAGATCCGTTGTTCTGGATTCACCTCAACGTAGATTATCCGTTTAACTTAACGGGCGTTTTGTATTTCCCGAAAATCAAAAACGACTTCCAGCTTAATCGTGAAAAAATACAATTGTACAGCCGTCAGGTTTTCATCACCGACGACGTAAAAGACATCGTTCCTGAATTCCTGCAATTGCTTCACGGCGTGATTGATTCGCCGGATATTCCGTTGAACGTTTCGCGTAGCTATTTACAAGCTGACGGCAACGTGCGGAAGATTAATTCGTACATCACAAAGAAAGTAGCTGACAAACTTGCTGATCTTTTCAAAGACGACCGCAAGGCGTTTGAAGGCAAGTGGGAAAGCATCGGAATGTTCGTGAAATACGGAATCATCGCCGATGAGAAGTTCTACGATCGTGCGAAGGATTATATCTTGCTAAAGAACGTGAAAGACGAGTTCTTTACGCTGGAAGAATACAAAGACAAAGTGGCATTATTGCAAACCGATAAAGACGAAACCACCGTCATTTTGTACGCCAGCGATAAAGAAAAACAAGATGCGTACATCGCCGGAGCCGCCAAACGAGATTTCGACGTGGTATTGTTAGACGATATGCTGGATTCGCACTTCATCAATACGTTGGAGCAGAAACTCGAAAAAACGACTTTCAAACGCGTTGATGCTGATACATTCGACAAGCTGATCGACAAAGGTTTAGTGAACGAAGTCATTCTCTCAGAAGACGAAAAGAAAACCGTGGAAGAAGCTTTCAAGCCACTTGCCGGAAATAATGTGGTGAAAATTGAAGCCCTTTCGGTAGATGAAATGCCCGTGAGTATTGTAGTGCCAGAATTTATGCGTCGTTACGCTGACATGGCGAAAATGAACGGTCAAGGTGGAATGTTTGGGGCAATGCCGCAGATGCACAATATCGTGGTAAACGGCAATCATCCGCTTATCGCTAAACTCAGTAAAACCGAAGGCGAAGAGCAATCTAAGCTTGCCAAACAACTCCACGATTTGGCGTTGTTATCGCAAGGAATGCTTTCAGGAAGCGGCCTAACGCAGTTTATTGAAAGATCAGTAGGACAGTTGTAATACAACAAAACCCCACCCTTAATCCCTCCCCAACGATGGGGAGGGAAACTTTTTCTTTTCAATGAATTGAAAAGTTTCTCTCTTACTCCGATTTATCGAAGTGCACTCCCTTCCCCATCGTTGGGGAAGGGCTGGGGATGGGGTCACAACAACTCTTTCGCATCCTCCTCGAAATCAACATCATTGAGTTCGGGGAGGATATGTATTTTTAGCCCAAGCTGTTCAAGTGCGTCAATGGCTTCTTGGGCTACGTTTTCGTGACTCCAGTCTTTGTTAAGAAATACTTTTTTGAGCACTTCTTCGTCTTTTTCAATCTTTTCAAAGTTAAAACCAATGGCATAATAGCCGCCGTCGGTTGCTGGTCCGACAACCGCATCATTTTCGGCAAGATTTACGTAGGCTTCACGCAAAACGTTACTGTCGAGGTCGAGGCAGTCACTTCCGATAATGACCACTTTTTCGTATTCGTTATCGTGCAGAAACATGAAAGCATCGTACATTTTTTGACCTAAATCATTGGTTTGAGTTTGGAGATGTTTACTGTACACATCTTCCGCCCACATATCATCTTCGTCAATAAAACTACTGTAAAAAAGATGCTTATCAATCGGTAGTGGCTGGGTAGTATTGCGGGTATGCTTTAACAACTGGCAATAGACATCTAATGCTTTTTCGTCTCCAACGGTTGCCGCCAAACGAGTTTTTACTTTCCCTAATTCAGGATTTTTTATAAAAATAATCAATGAGTCCATAGCGGTATCAGGGCGTTTTCTAACTTTGCTTTTAATTAAAATGTAAAACTAATCAAAAACTATAAAATGAATAAACAAATAGTACTTACAGATAAAGCTCCGGCTCCAATTGGGCCGTACAGTCAGGCAGTTATGGCGAACGGAACTTTGTATATTTCGGGACAAATTGCCTTGTCTGTGGCTTCATCGGGTGATATAGCCCTTGAAACTAAGACGGTTATGTAAA
>JANQUM010000405.1 GCA_030731175.1 Spirosomataceae bacterium | reverse complement strand
GATGCACCCTGAGCGTACGTTAAATGCGTTTTTCCAATTTTTTCACCTACAGTAATGACAATCCTTTTCCAACCAATCATTGTACCCAAACCAAGTGAAAGCGACACCATAAGTATTGCCCAAAAGGGTGCGTAGTCAGTCACCCTTCTGATTCCCTGCTCTTCTTTCACCACTAATTCGCGGAGTGTGTTTCGCTCAGTGGCTGAGATAGAAAGCTGCTTATTATCAAGCAAATTTTTGGTTTGGCTACTAATGAGCAAGATGTCTCGCCTAAGATCAAGCCCTTTGCCTTCGGCGGCTTCAGGTGTTTTTGTAAGGGTTTCGAGTTCGTTAATTTCGGATTTCAGTGAAACAAGTATCGCTTGCTCATCCACAGAAAGTGAATTGACTTCAATTTTATCTACAATTTGATTTATTTTTTTTATGTCAGGCTGAATCGCTTTCAAGTCAAAGTCGCTGTTTACCGCAAAAAACGTGGGCAAAACACCAATCAAAATCAGCATAATAAGCCCAATTCCTTTCTGACCGTCATTTCTTCCGTGGAAAAAGCTAACTAGCGTACATGTTATGATTAGAATGCTCCTTATCCAAAATGGTGGGGCGGATTTGCCGTTTGGTTCGCTGAAAATTTCTTGCTTTGCTTTGTCGTTTAGTAGTTTTTTCAATAACAACATTAGCCCAATGGCAAGTGTGAATCCGATTACGGGAGCGAGTAATAGCCCAGAAAAAACGCTCTTTGCTTTGTCCCAGTTTATGGCGGCAATGCCGGCTTCGTTGCCTGGTAAAAGAGCAAATCCAAGTCCAACTCCAATAATTGCCCCAATTAAAGTGTGCGAACTAGAAGAAGGAATACCAAAATACCACGTTCCCAAATTCCAGATAATCGCACTGAGAAGTAATGCCATCACCATTGCAATGGCATGATATACGTTTTGATCAATTAGTAATTCTACGGGGAGTAGGTTTACGATGCTCATGCCCACGCCTACACCACCGGTTATAACACCCAAGAAATTCATGACTCCTGACCAAATTACAGCTTGCGTCGGTTTGAGTGAATTGGTGTAAATAACTGTTGCTACGGCGTTTGCGGTGTCGTGAAAACCGTTGATGAACTCAAATGCACACGCCGCAAGAAGGGCGATGCATAGTAGAATAAATATATCTGTTTCGAGACCGAACATGAGAAGTTTTTAAATAAGCCGCAAAATTGACGAATTAAAACTTCTTATCTTTTGAGTCAATATTATCTTAATGTAAACAAAAAGGAGACTTTACAATTAAAGGCCTTAGCTTTTAGATTGTCCTCGCTATATTTTCGCTTGTTTTGAGTTTATGAAAACACAGTGAAATTGGAAAAAAAGACCGACAAGATATGCGTGCAAAAGCCAGTTGCCAATGGCTTACTTCTGCTTTATAGCAAGTTGCCCGCAGGCAGCGTCAATGTCCTTTCCGCGGCTTCTTCTAACGTTTACATTTACGCCCCGTTGCTCCAAATAATTGGCGAATTTATCAATTGCTTCCGGATCGGCGTTTTTAAAATTCGCTTCGCTGATCGGATTGTATTCAATAATATTTACCTTAGACGGGATTTTTTTGCAGAAAGTCAGTAATTCAGCGGCATCTTGTAAGGTATCGTTAAAACCGTGAAAAACGATGTATTCAAATGTGATTTTGTTTTTTGTTTTTGCGTAAAAGTAGTTTAGAGCTTCCTCCAGATTGTCCAACGAGTTAGACTCGTTGATGGGCATAATTTGATTGCGTTTTACGTCATTGGCGGCGTGAAGTGAAAGAGCAAGGTTGAATTTTACTTCGTCGTCGCCCAGTTTTTTAATCATTTTTGCAATTCCTGCCGTTGAAATTGTAAGCCTTTTCGGTGACCAATTCAATCCTTTTTCGGAAGTAATTAATTCTACAGATTTTAGCACGTTTGCATAATTAAGCAATGGTTCGCCCATTCCCATATAAACTACGTTTGTGAGCGGAGCTGAATACATCTCTTCTGCTTTATCTTTTATTATCACAACTTGATCGTAGATTTCAGCGGCGGTGAGGTTGCGTTCGCGGTTCATGTAACCCGTTGCACAAAACTTACAACTCAATGAGCAGCCAACTTGTGACGAAACGCAGGCCGTCATGCGAGAATTCGTTGGAATTAAAACGCCTTCCACCAAATGGTCGTCGTGGAGTTTAAAGCCAAATTTTATGGTGCGGTCGTTGCTGATTTGCTCATCGCTGATTCGAACCGGATTAATGATAAAGTGTTCTTTCAATTTATCACGCAGCGAAACCGAAAGGTTCGTCATTTCGTCAAAGTTGGTCGCAGATTTTTCGTAAAGCCACTCTACAACTTGCTTCGCCCGAAAACTCTTTTCGCCGTTTTCATCAAACCAATCTTTTATAAAAGGTAGGTCTTTTGTCCGAATGTCAATTTTATTCATTTCTGTAAGGAGTTTCTAATACGATTTGTAACAACTTTATTCCTGAATTTTGTGTTCTTCTTTCAAGAAAAAATGTAATTTTCTGTTTTTTGTAGGAGCATTTTATGAAGAAATCAATTTTTTTACGGCTCTTTATTCTGCTCTTTTGCGGACTACTTTTTGGTGGTTGCAAAGGCATTGAAAAACGTAAAAATCAACCTGATAAATTTGGCTTTCATTTCAAAGGTAAGCGGCAAAAGTACGCCAAAATCCCGTTTGAATTGTCCTCCAATCTGATAGTTGTCAAAGTTGCGATTGATGATTCTGATACGCTCAACTTCATACTTGATACGGGCGTAACTTCCACCATTATAACAGACCCTGAAATTGCAAACAAACTTGGCTTAAATTACGTTCGGGACGTACTTGTGAGTGGGGCGGGCGAAGGCGATGCAATTACGGCTTCGGTTTCTATTGGGCATACGCTGCGGCTTTCGGATGATATTTTGGCGAATCGTCAAAACATTGTTGTTATAAACGACGACATCCTGAGTTTATCTGAATACCTTGGAATACCAATTCACGGCATT
>JANQUM010000404.1:1370-3021 GCA_030731175.1 Spirosomataceae bacterium | reverse complement strand
CCAAACTGACCGTTCCAGAGCATGAGTTTTTGGTACGCCACGTTCATTGCCGAAGGGCTCCGAATTGGCTGGAAATCAACGTCTTTTACAGAATAACCAGGGGCAATTTTCCTTGCTTCACCCTGCATTCCAAAACCCGAACCGCCTTCGCCAAAACCTTGTGGAACGCAGGCCTGAAAACCGGCTTTTGCGTGGTGACAACTGGCACAAGAATAACTCTGAAAACCCAGACGATTGATTGGTTTTTGACCTAATCCGGTTTCGTGGAAAAGCATTTTTCCGAGTTCGACTTTTTCCTTTGTGATTTTATTCTTTGGGTCTTGCGGAATTTTACTGAAGTCATCGCTATCGGGTAAAATATAGAACCCTTTGCCAACTCCGTTTGATGAAGCCTCCAAAGCGGCATTCAGTTCGTTGTCTAAACTGCTGCCCGTGACTTCGCTTCGAGAATCGTTACATGATGTAAACACAATCGAAGCAAACGGTAAGAGCAATAATTTGAAGTAAGAAAGTTTTTTCATGTGTGAAGTAGTGAGTTTTACGCAGAAAACAAAGCAAATTTCGAGCCAAGTTTAACAAACTGACGCTATGATTTTCGACAGGTTTTTTATCGAAACTGTCCTCATTAAGACTTTAATAACGTAATACGTCACTCAAACCACGACAGCGTAATTCGCAAAACCAGGTTTATTCTCCACACGAACATAAAACGAAAACCTTCTGGGGTTGGGGCTTTTGTTACGTTTTCAGCTTCTTTTTCTTTGCTGCTGGAAACAGGATATTGTTAAGAATAAGCCGATAACCTGCGGAGTTTGGGTGTAAATTCAGATCCGTTGGTTCTTCGCCCACGTAATGCTGATAATCTTCGGGGTCGTGGCCGCCGTAATAAGAGAAAAACCCTTTTCCGAGCGTTCCGTGAATGTAACGTGCCTCGCCCAGCGGCTTATTTTCGGCGAGGGTAATCACATCTGACTTAATGTACTGCTTTTTGAAAGCCGTGGTTTGACCCATAAATCCTTTAATCAAATTGCTGTGGTTTTGGGTCAGCATGGTAGGGATTGGATCGTATTTCGCCGAAAATTCAAAAAGATTGAAAAAGTCGTTTGCTTCGGTTACGCCCCTTTCTTGCGTGGTATTATCAATCGTAGAAAACTCACCAACGTAGGGGTCAAGCTCCAGCGAAAAATTTTCAAAGGCAAAAGCATTGTCAAAGTTGAGACGTTTATTAGCGTTTGGGTCAATTCCGTCGCCGTCGTATGGGCTTTGCACAATATCCACGCCGTCGGCGGCGAGTGCGATATCGAACGTATCAGTGGCGTTGCACATGGCAAACATATAGCCACCGCCCAAAACGAATTCGCGAATTTTTTTAGAAACGCCAAGCTTGAGTTGTGAAACTTTGGCGTAACCAAATTTCTTAGCAATCAATTCTGCTTCCCGCTGCTGTTCCTGATACCACGCGGAGCCCCGCAATCTAATAAATTTACCGAACTGCCCCGTGAAATCCTCGTGGTGAAGGTGCAACCAATCGTACTGAGGTAGCTTGGTTTCCAGTACTTCCGTGTCAAAAACTTTTTCGTACGGAATTTCAGCGTAGGTTAAAACTAGTGTCACGGCGTCGTCCCACGGCTGCGTGCTATTCGGTGAATAC
>JANQUM010000404.1:0-1360 GCA_030731175.1 Spirosomataceae bacterium | reverse complement strand
CATATTTACGGCGGGGCTTTTTACCTCGTTCAGAATTGCCGCCGCATCAGCGTCTGATATAATCTGGTACGTCACGTTTCTGATTACGCACTCGTTAATAATTGTTTGAGAAACGGGCATCATAAAACTGCCACCACGGTAGTTCAGTAGCCAGTCAATTTCCATTTCGTATTTATTCAAAACCCAAAAGGCAATTCCGTAAGACTTGAGGTGGTCTTTTTGTGAATCATCCATCGGGATGAACAAGAAATTGCCCAAAGATTGGAACGAAACGCCCAAAAAAATGATAAACGGCAATATGTATCGTGCTATCGGCTTGCAAGTTGGCATAGTTGTATTGAATTTTGTAATTACTATTTTAAACGTAATTTCAGTACTATTATTAGGTTCAATAATTGTTCCAAGATACACTGTAATTCAATTCAAATCAAAGTTATGAATGTTTTAGAAAATGCGATGGAAGGTTTGAGGTCAATAAAAGGAAACCTCCTACGCACCATTCTTACCGCCACCATTATTGCTTTTGGTATCACGGCGTTGGTTGGTATTTTAACCACCATTGACGGAATGCAAAGCTCAGTTGATAGTAGTTTTGCGGGTTTGGGGGCAAATTCTTTCGATATTAAAGTAGAACGCCGCCGCGGAAGAAGGAGCGGAGTAAACGAAAAAGTGCAACCGCCGCTTCGCTACGTTGAAGCCAAGAAATTTAAAGAGCTTTTTACCAATAAAACCGCCGATGCTACCGTCAGTTTGTACGCTGATGTTACGGGAATTGCCGAACTGAAATTTGGATCAAACAAAACAAACCCAAACACCGCAATTATTGGTGTGGACGATAATTACCTGAACATAAAGGGTTACGCTCTGCAATCGGGGCGGAATTTTAACGAAAAAGATTTAGAGTTGAACAGCAACGCGATAATTATTGGAAACGAAATTGCAACAAAACTTTTTCCGAAAGAAAGTCCACTGAATAAATCTATTCAGGTTTTAGGTCAGCGTTTTACCATTGTGGGCGTTTTAGATAAAAAAGGTAGTCTAACCGGCGGCGGAGATGATCGTGTTGCGTTGGTTACGCTTGAAACTGGGCGTGGAATGTCTGCTCAGCGAACGCAGGAATTTGAAATTACAACTTCGGTGCCGAACGTAAACGACATGGAATTTATAATCGGTGAAGCCACGTCTATCATGCGGATTGTGCGGGGCGATGTGCTCGGCGATGCAGAATCTTTTAGTATTGAACGCTCCGACGCACTAGCCAAAGATTTTGAAGAAATTACGGGTTACCTCCGCATTGGTGGTTTTGGAATTAGTTTTATTACATTATTAGGAGCCTCAATTGCCCTGATGAATATTATGA
>JANQUM010000403.1 GCA_030731175.1 Spirosomataceae bacterium | reverse complement strand
CTGCTGAACTTCCACATCAGATTCAAAAGACATAAATTTAGCTGCGTTTGTGTAATGATACCGAACCACAATCTCGTCTTCTAACTGCCTAATAATCTGATTTTTAAATGTCATCAAATCGGCTTGCTTACTTTTAGCAACAGCGGCTCTAATTGAAGTCAGATTAGATTTAATACCTTCCGTTAAGTTTTCTAAAGACGCTGCTTTTTCAAATTTTTCTAAATCAATTTCTGATTTTGTTTTATAATTGAAATTTCCGGCATTCAGCCAGCTCACAAATTTATCATAACCGCCATTTGCCAAATTAAATTTGCCGTCAATTGACGCGTTTGGATTCTCGTAAAAGTATTTCGTTGCAAAATCAAAGATTTTGCCTTCCCTTAAAAGTGCCTTCGTTATTGGAGCAAGCTCGTTACTTGCGGTATAAATATCAGGTTCAACGCCCCCGCCGTCGTAGAATATTCTTCCGTTGGCGGTTTTAAATGCAGTTTTGAGCGAATCTGGCACTTTCCCAACGCTGCCATCTTCATTTCTGTTGCTGTAATCAACCGCTTGAATACACCGTCCACTCGGAATATAATATTTCGCCGTTGTGATTTTCATCTGCGTATTGAAAGAAAGTGGACGCGTTGTTTGGACCAATCCTTGTCCAAAAGAGCGTTGACCAATAATCACCCCACGATCATAATCCTGAATTGTTCCACTCACAATTTCAGACGCTGAGGCACTACTACTGCTTATCAAAACCGCAATTGGTATTTTGGTATCAAGCGGCTTGTCTTTTCCGTAGTATTTTGTGTTCCATTCAGCTACTTTTCCTTTTGTTTCAACTACGAGCGAGCCTTTTTCGATGAAGAAGTTTGAGATTTCAATTGCCATACTTAACAATCCACCCGGATTTCCCCGCAAATCCAACACTAATTCTTGCATGCCTTCTCCTTTGAGATCCATGAAAGCCTTCTTAACTTCATTTGCAGCACTTGCCGAAAATTCGTTCAAATATATATAGCCAACGCGGTCATTTATCATACCCGAATGCGGTACGTTTGGTGTTTTCACTACGCCCCGCTCTACTTGAAATGCAAGTAACTTGCTTTCCCCAAAACGCTTTATTTTAATATTTGCCTTTGAACCGGTCTGCCCTTTTAATAACCGACCAATTTGCTCGCTATCTTTGTCGTTAATCGCAACTCCATTTATTTCAACTACCTCGTCACCAATTTTCAACCCTTCCTTCGCGGCACTTGAATTTTCGTAAATCATCGAAATTACCCGCTTTCCGTTGACCTGAATTACCGATGCCCCAATCCCGTTGTACTTTCCTGTAGCCATGGTGCGATAATCTTCAATATCGTCTTCTGGATAAAAATTTGTGTAAGGATCCAGGTCTTTAAGCATCGCTTCGATACCCGTCCTTATTGCTTTATTGGGATTTATCTCGTCAACGTACAGAGCATTTAGCTCTTTAAACATAGTAGCGAAAATGTCAAGATTTTTGGCAATTTCAAAATAACGGTCGTCAACTTTGTAGGATAAAAACCCGATTGAACTTCCTGCGATGATAAAAATTAAGGCGTACTTTTTTAGAAATTTCATGTAATTTGTGGGCTTCCTTGTTGCTTCAAAAGGGAGTATTTTTCATTTTAAAGCCGCAAGTTAATTAAAGGATACTATTAAAAACGTTGCAACTGTGGGTTCATTATAATTTACTCAATTTAGCTAACTCTTTTGTTTTCGGCCGAACGAGTTCTTTCTCCGAAAGCATCAGAAAGTGATTAATATTTTGATGAAATTCGGTTATTACTTTTTCGTGTAAAAAGGGGTATAATCGTTTATCTCGAAAGCTTGATTTACTGCGGTAAAACGTAGTGTGCTCTACTTTCGTTTGATTATTCCCTAAGTCATAAAAACGCACAAACTGCGTACCGTGCGATGTGCCAGATTCTACGTAACAAGTTCTGATTAACCCTTCAGATTGGTTTATCTCCATTATTTTGTGGGCAACCGCAACGTTCACAAACCCTTTGAGTAGGTGAAGATTGATAAATACTAACTGACCAACATTTGCATCGGGCATGTTTTCGTTTTGATAATGAAAAGCCTGTTGGTCAGACTCGTACATCATCCCAAAGGAAACAAGTTTATCGTTCCAAGCCTGTTTTGGTGGCGTTTTTAAATACGCCGACCACACTTTTTCGACGGGAAAATTAAATAAATAGGACTTTTTGTGCGTGCTAAATTTCTGATCTTCGCTGCACAAGCAACTGCTCTTTACCTGCTCAAAATCTGCTGAAGAAATAAGCTTTTCTTTTTTAATTGCCTGCTTAATTTTCTTCTGTTTTATTAATCTAAAATCAATATTGCTTTGGGCAAACAAAGTATTTGCGATCAGCATTAAAAATAACGTAGTGGCGATTAGAGCTTTCAAAGTAGGTTGAATCTTAGTTAGGTATTAGACAAAAGTTAGTTTTTTTACCAATATATTGATAATACTTAACTTTTACGATACGCACCTAAAAAATTACCTCGGAACAGTGTAATACATTAGAAAAGCAATGATTGTAAATACTATATTGGGTAACCAAACCGCAAAAACTGGGTTCATATCTCCAGTTTCAGCAATGCCTTTAGATAGTATGTAAAATAAGATGTAAATGAATGCTAAAACAAAACCAATTGCTATTTGCAAACCTACCCCACCCCGGGTTTTTCTTGCCGAAACTATCAAGCCCATAATTGATAAGATAATTACCGCAAAAGGTGTGGCAAAACGTTGATAGAATTCAATTTCGTAGGATTCAATTCCTTCCGAACCCCGTGTTTTGAGTAAATCTATTCGTGCTTGTAGCTCAGGTAGTGTGAAAGTTTCGTGAATGGCGTGCAGGCTTTCAAAATCACCGGGGTTGAGGTTTATCAGCGTATCTTTTGCAGTTAAGCTTCTGTATAATTCATCTTTCGATATACCTATTTTTCGGATTTTGTAATCGTGAATTGTCCACTTTTCAAGCGTATCTACCCACACAATTC
>JANQUM010000402.1 GCA_030731175.1 Spirosomataceae bacterium | reverse complement strand
ACTCATCAAATCCTTAAATTTGATTGCTTGACGGCGGGAAATTTCGATTTTTTCGCCGCTTGGACCTTTGTCTCCGCCCTTGAGCGTTACCAGTAAACCGCCCGAAAACCACGGCTCTATTTTATCAATCCATTGTAGATTAATGATGTGCTTTCGGTTAGCACGGAAATAGGTTTTATTATCAAGGCGTTGCTCCAAGCTGTTCAATGATTTTAAAATCATCGGTTTTTGGTCTTCAAAATGTAACCGCACATAATTCCCCATTGATTCAAATAACCGTACTTTCCCAAGTCGGACAAACCAGCACTTTTCGCCGTCTTTAACGAATACTTGGTCGTTTTCGGTTAGTACTTTATTTTCGTCAGAAGTAGTTTCTTTTTCCTGAGATTTTGATTGTTCTAATTCTTCTTCTACGCGTTGAATAGCTTCCGCAAGTCGCTGACTATCAATTGGTTTCAGAATATAATCTAATGCATTTACTTCAAATGCTTTGAGGGCGTATTCGTCGTAAGCCGTTGTAAAAACTACTTCCGGCACGTTGCCTTCAATACTTTCTAAAAGCTCGAAACCGTTCTTCCCGGGCATTTGAATATCCAAGAAAATAAGGTCAGGATTTTCTTCCTCAATCATCGGGATGGCCTCATCGGCGTTGGCGGCTTCGCCAATTATTTCAATTTTTGGAAATTCTTGCAGTAAACGCTTTAACTCATTTCGGGCAAGGCGTTCGTCATCAATTATAATAGCTCTCATATCTTAGGTTTTAGGCAATTGGGATTTAGCGATTAGCAACTTTTACGCCCAATAGTTTTTTGTTTCTACAAACGAAAATAGGACATTCCGTTGAGAATGTCCTATCAATTTTACAGGAACGAGCGTTTTCGTGAGTGATTGGTAACTTAGCGTGACCAAGTAGCGGCTTCACTTCCCAAACGGCTTTTCCGCTTTCAGCGTTTCCAATACAATTTCTTCAAAACCCAACACGGTGCGGTACGCGAACTTTACTTTGTACGGTGAATCATAATCGTAAGAAGATTCGAGGTATAACTTGCGTTTGTTTTCTTTTGATTTTACTAAAGGAAGCGTCGCGTCGTTGTCTTTTTCTACCATTTTTGTTGGAATATCTTCGTAGTATTTGAAGTAATTCGGGTGGGTCAAGTAACCCACGGGCGTGGTATCCCACGGCACAAAACCTTCAATTCCGAAACCCGTTTTCATACGTGCCGACCACGGTAAAAACGTTTCGTACATGTACTTTTCAAACTCATCGCCTTTGGCAAGAAACTCGTAATCGGTTTTTCCTAAAAACAAGTATTCGCTGCACTGAAAACCCGAAAGTACTACCGGAACTTTCGATTCTAAAACAACTTGAAAGGCCTCTGGGTCACGGTCAACGTTATAATCCGAAACGGTGATTCGCTCTAAACCGAAGGTAAACGGATAATCGGGCGTTCGTCCGGCACAGAAAACAATTTCCTTGATTTGCTTCGCCAGTTCGGGATGGTTTTTCAAAACGGTGGCAATATTAGTTGCTGGACCGATTGCCACAATCCGCATTTTTTGCTTTTTCAACGCCGCCGCCAACGCGATGGTTGCTTCGTTTTCTACGCCAATATCTTTGCATTTATCCGAGCCTTTGTAAATCGGAATGGGTTTTCCCGCCCAATATTCTTTCAGGATTTTACTCGTAATTTCATGTCCGTAATCAACGTCTGTTCCCAGGCTAATTCCTTCAATCTGAATATCTTTGTGGTATTTCAACGCCATTATCAGGGCAATTGCATCGTCAACTTCACGAGGTGCCCTCTCTGGGTTGCCCATTAATTGATCGGTGTCAAACCAGATTTTTTCTTGGGCAAAACTTCCCGAAAAATTTAACAGAATAACGAGCAAAACAACAGAAAACGATTTTATGTATTTCAACATTAAATTAATGGGTTTAAATAAAACATCCTGCGAACTACTTAATGTACGCAGGATGCTCATAAAATGATTTTTCAATCTAAAAAATTACGCTTCGCCCATTGGGCCGCCAAAATTCATTGGAAACGGAACGGATTCGTTTGATTCCCGAATTGGTCCGAAATTATCTTCGTATTTGGCGATATTATCTTCGAGGGCGTTTAGTAAACGGCGGGCGTGTTCGGGCGTAAGAATTACCCGAGATTTCACTTTCGCTTTCGGAACGCCGGGCATTAACCGGATAAAATCAACAACGAACTCACTGTTTGAGTGGGCAATCATTGCAAGATTAGCATAAACGCCTTCCGCTATTTCTTCCGAAAGTTCGATGTTAATCTGCTGATCGTTTTCTTCTTGGTTTTCTATTTTTGCGTCAGGCATGTTGTTTATAATTTAAGTGATAGTCTTTTCTTTAGTTAACGGCATTTTACCCAAACATATTTGGCACTTTTCCTTTTAGGGATGCCTTATTCATCTTTTTCATCATTTTTCGCATTTGGTCAAACTGCTTCAAGAGGTTATTCACTTCCTGAATGCTGTTTCCGCTTCCTTTTGCGATTCTTTTTCGGCGGCTACCGTCAATTAAATCCGGGTTTTCACGCTCTTTTGGTGTCATAGATAAAATGGCAGCTTCAATTGGTTTGAACGAATCATTGCTGATGTCAACATCTTTAATGGCATTTCCCATTCCCGGAATCATCGCCATCAAATCTTTAACATTTCCCATTTTCTTTATTTGCTGCATTTGGCTCAGGAAGTCATTGAGGTCGAATTTATTCTCCCGCATCTTCTTGTTCATCTTGCGGGCATCCTCTTCGTCAAATGCCTGTTGAGCACGTTCTACGAGGGAAATCACGTCTCCCATGCCCAAAATCCGGCTTGCCATCCGGTCTGGGTAGAAGACATCAAGATCTTCCATTTTCTCTCCGGTACTGATAAACTTTATCGGTTTATCAACCACGGCTCTTACCGAAAGTGCCGCACCACCGCGAGAATCACCGTCTAATTTGGTAAGTACAACGCCGTCAAAGTCGAGGCGTTCGTTGAAGGTTTTTGCTGTATTTACGGCATCCTGAC
>JANQUM010000401.1 GCA_030731175.1 Spirosomataceae bacterium | reverse complement strand
CGCCACTACTTCAACGTGCCACGGGATAAAATCCACGAAAACCCCGATAAAGGCTTTACGAGATCCCTGATAATAAGGTATTATCAAGGCGGGAAGGTTGCCAAAACAATGATCATACCCATTACGGTGTTGGGTGGGTTCACCCAACGGGAGTCAATCGGGCCAGGTCCGTTAGAACTCAAGTTTGTACTGCGAGCACCTCCCGGAGATGCCAGTTTTTCTTATATCGAAAAAGGACAGGAAAATTCAAGCGAGGTTGTGGCATCAGCAACGCAGTCGTCCTCAAAAACAAAAACAACTACTATCAAATCTGAAGTTGGTTTTGAAGCAGCAAGCGGCTTTGGTGGAAGTGCCTCCTCTACGTTAGAAATGAAAACCTCTACTACCCGTGAACGGGGCGAAACAAACCAAACCAAATTTACCGTCACGACCGAAGACCGGATTGAAAACAAGACGGGATCAGATATGTTCCTTTTTGAACGCAACCAATATTTTTACGATAAAGATTTCAGCGTTAAGGCCTTTTTTACTAATTCCGGAAAAGTGCAAATGGAGCTTCAAAGTAAGATCGTACTCCGCTACGTGAAGAAATTACAGGACGTATATGTTTACGAAAATAAAATCCGGAGCGACTCCATTCCTTTGTATACAGCAACAAATCAACCTAAAAAAGCAAAATTCTGGCAGGATGTGCTTGCGTTGAATAAACGTGCCAAAGAAAATCCTGTTAATATCCGTCCCGCTCAAATAAATATCAATAATAAAGAAGGTCGCTACATACGAGAGAATGCCTCGGCTTTTACACTTTCCGAATCATTGGCAATCACAGAAGGTATCAGTATAGAAGTTGAAGGCGGTATTTCTACCCCCGTAAGTTCGGTGAGTGTCAGCCAAAAAACTGAGTATGAATTTACAACCACTAACTCCACGGATAAAACACAGGCAGCAGCAAGTAGGTTTACAGTTGGGTATTACGTGGAAGATACTTCTCCTGGTGATGTGATTAATATGCAAATCGCTGATGACCCTGTGTTCGGGATGCCGATTTTCAAACTGGCTTCTACATCCAGAACCAGCTGCCCTTTCCAACCAGGAACGATCCAACGGGACCGACCATTGATTACGGTGGAAAACCCTAAAAAAGCAGATGAATTTTTGGATAGTGCCAAATATTCAGACATTGAATCAGGCAAGGAAGTGGCTTTTTTGGTGAAGGTCAAAAACAATTCGGATTCTAAGGAAACCCGCATTTACCGTCTCAGAAAATTCGGCGAGCGGCTGCCAAGCATGGAATACGACCAAGATGAATTTGCGTTGGAATATGGCCAAGAAAAAGAATTTGATGTCTATGTCCGAAACAGGCGTGATATTGACGTGGGGTATGACAACATTTTCTTGGTTGTTGAGCCACGCTGCAATATCGCTTATTACGACGGCGAAGGAAGGTTTGATGATGGTTATATTTCGGATACCATAAAACTCGCCGCTTATTGGGGAGCAACGGACAAAGACCGAGCCCCGGATAACGACGACATCGAAACTGCGTTGCTCATACCGAGTGATGGGAGATTGGTTTCCACTTACAAAAATATATTTGGCAGCGACTCGAAGGTTTCTAATCGAAACGCAACTACGTTTGCAGGCGAACAAAGCCTTGTTCCACCAACCGATTGCCAAAAAGGCTGGTGTGCCGAAACCACCGATGGTAAACCCGAAATTACCAATTCGGTATGGTTCAAATTTGTTGTAAATAGTTTGGATGCGGCCATCAGCACTTGTGATCCGATGAATAATGGTTTCAATTCGCAGATGGCAGTCTTCAAAATTCAGAATATTGCTGATCCTGCATCTTACGTTCGGTTAGGGGCAAATGATAAAGACTTTTGCCGTGGAAACGATAACAGCACCGTAACACTAAATAATCTGACACTGGGCGATACGCTGTACATTTTAATAGATGGTAATAAAGCCGCCCAAGCTGACTTCGGAATTAGTGTAAAATCACTTCCACCATTGGGAGATGATGAGTGCAGCGAAATTAGATTGACCGTTTCGGGAAAGTCATCGGGAAGGTACTCGAATATTTCAGGTACTGTATCCGAACGTGAAAACGATTTAGTTGCAAACATCCCGAATGATTATTTTAGTGGTTGGAAAAACGACTCTATTCAGCATTCGGCGTGGTTTATGTTTGTTGCTCCTGATGGCGGCGAAGTAATCATCGATGTATTAAATGCTACGTTTGATACCCAGATGGCAGTTTTCCAAGCCGCCGCCTGCGGCGACCCGGCATACTTCCGTCAATGGACATTCATGGGAGCAAATGACGACATTACATCGCTCGGTGGACTGAATAGTCAGTTATTTCTGAAAGGATTAGAAAAAGGCAAGCCCTACAAAATTTTGGTAGATGGCCACAACGGAGCGATGGGCTTCTTCGACATGAAACTGACCATACCAACTCCCGCAAATGACGAACCAATCAATGCCATCGCGTTACAAATTGATGCGGCAGGGCAAGGCGTATTCTCAAATGGCGGAGCTACTTCGCCCGATGCCGAGCAAGTCATTGCTCCGCCCGTGGTAGAACTGAACAAGCCTGGTGGCTGGTCAGATAAAGAAAATGATCCCCGTGCCAGAAGAATCGAACGTTCGGTTTGGTTCAAATTTGTTGCCCCTTCAGAAGGTGCAGTAAAAATAAGCACCTGCGATCAGGAGAATTTCTTTGTGCAATTAGCCGTATATAAAGTTGGAAATTTACTTGATTACAGCACATTTGAATTAATTGAAGCCGATGACGAATCGCAATTTTGTCGCCGACCGCCAAGTAATGAATCGCCAAACGGACGTAATATCCGGGGAAGTATTATTGAGTTGACCGGACTCACGCCAGATTCCACCTACTATTTAGTGGTTGATGGCAGTGTGAACAGCTTCGGGCAATTTAGTATTGATCTGTTGACAACGCCTTCCGACCCGCCAATAAATGACGAAGCCTGCAAGGCAATAGAACTTGCCGTAGATGGTGAGGTTAAGAAAGGC
>JANQUM010000400.1 GCA_030731175.1 Spirosomataceae bacterium | reverse complement strand
TACTTCGCAAGGCTTGATAAGGTATATTTTGAAGGAAACTTGACTCGACTAACCGATTCTACGCTAACTATGACGTATCTCGACGGCACCTCTAATCGTTACGAAGAACGCATGTTTTACCTTGAAGAAATAGCGAGAGTTTATAAACGCCCAAAACGGAAAGGCATGCGAATCGGACTTCACGCCGCTTCGTTTGCACCCCTCCTCTACGACCTGATTTGGTGGGGAGAAACACCGTTCCGAAACCCAAGAACGCTTTATGGAGTGCTCGCACTTGGCGGGGCGAATACCATTATCGCTAATTCTGACAAATTTTTCAGAAGCCAGAAAATCGGTAGCAAAAACCGAATTCGGGTATTTCAATATTATTGATAAAACCTATTAGTTACTCCGTTACCATGAAGGTATCTTTGTTTTTTTGATCATTCACCTATTTTTTAGCAACATCCGCATTACAAACCATGAGTTACGTCCAATTACGAGCAAAAGACATTGCCATAAACGACACCGTTTTTCTACCTTCCTCAAAGAGTGAAAGTAACCGATCATTAATCATAAACGCCCTTTGCAACCCGTCGGGCAAACTTTCAAACTTGTCTTCCGCCCGCGATACACAAACCATGATGCGACTTTTAGCATCAAACGAAAGCGTTGCAGATGTAATTGATGCCGGAACGACCATGCGTTTTTTGACCGCTTATTTTGCGGTAACAAACCAACAAAAAACCCTAACCGGAACTCCTCGAATGTGCGAACGTCCCATCGGAATTTTGGTGGAAGCCTTGACGCAAATTGGCGTTGAAATAAAATACGAAGGCGTGAAAGGTTATCCGCCGCACCAAATTCTTGGCTTGGAAAAACAGCAAACCTCCGAAGTCACAATTCCCGGTAATGTAAGCAGTCAATACATTTCGGCTTTGCTGATGGTTGCCCCAGTGCTTCCAGACGGGTTAAAAATAACTCTCACGGGAGAAATCGGTTCGATTCCTTACATCACTATGACCATCGAATTGATGAAATCTTTCGGTGTGAACGTCGAAGCTGACTGGGAAAACAAAACGCTGACCGTTGCTTCGCAAAAATACCAGCCAACAGAATATGCAATCGAGTCTGATTGGTCAGGGGCAAGTTATTGGTACAGCGTGGTAGCACTTTCTTACGATAAAAAAACGACGTTGCAGCTCAACGGTCTGAAAGAAAATTCTTTACAGGGAGATAGCAAAATCGTTGAAATAATGGAACGACTCGGCGTTAAAAGCGAATTTAACGAAACGGGTGTAAAACTCTCAAAAATTCCCCGACAAGGGGATTTCAGCTACGACTTCGCGAACTGCCCTGATTTAGTTCAAACCGTTGCGGTGGTTTGTGCTTTAGAAGGAATAGACGCCACTTTTACGGGAATTGAAAGCCTGAAAATAAAAGAAACTGATCGGGTTTTTGCATTGCAAACGGAGTTGGTAAAACTCGGCGTTGACTTCATGGAAGTAGAGAAAAACCACAAATACCGCATAGCAAAACACACGATAATTCACCCCGATATGCCGTTTGATACCTACGACGACCACCGAATGGCGATGGCTTTTGCTCCGATAGCGATGCAAATGGACATTGTAATAAATGAACCTAACGTTGTGGTAAAATCGTATCCTTCTTTTTGGGAAGATTTCGCAAAAGTTGCCGAAGTAGCAATTTCCTAAAACTTTGAACCACTACGCTTCTTACGTAAAGGGTATATTTAAAGAAACCAAAAACACATTTTATGCTAAGTTTTTTGAGTGCAATTCCGTGGTGGGCTTACCTTTTATTCGTAATTTTCTTGGTAGCAGCTTGGGATTTGCTTCAAAAAAAACACACTATCCGCAATAACTTTCCGCTAGTTGGGCATTTTCGGTACATGCTTGAAAGCATCGGACCTGAATTACGGCAATACATTGTGGCAAATAATCGGGAAGAACTCCCTTTCAACCGTAGTCAACGGTCTTGGATTTACGCCTCCGCCAAAAAAGAAAATAATTACGGTGGTTTTGGAACAGACCAAAATATCCACGAAGCGGGCTATATTTTTATAAAACCGTCGCTTTTCCCTTTTAAAGTAACGGAAAACCATCCGCATAATGATAGTCCGCATTTTTGCCCTTCGGCAAAAATTGTGGGAACGAACCGGGCGAAACCCTACCATCCGCAATCAGTTATTAATATTTCGGCAATGAGCTACGGGTCACTGTCGTCAGCCGCAATTGAGGCTTTAAATATTGGGGCGAAAAATATAAACTGCTACCACAATACGGGCGAGGGCGGACTTTCACCCTATCACAAAAACGGAGCAGACGTAGTTTTTCACATCGGAACCGGCTATTTCGGAGTTCGGGGGGATGATGGCAATTTCAGCATGGATAAAATGGTGAAATTAACTGTCGAAAATCCGTTTGTAAAAATGATTGAAGTCAAACTTTCTCAGGGTGCAAAACCCGGAAAAGGCGGCGTGTTACCCGGGAGTAAAATTACCAAAGAAATTGCCGAAATCAGAGGCGTCCCAATGGGACAAGACGTTAATTCTCCGCCCGCTCACAGTGCCTTTTCGAGCATTCCGGAAATGGTAGATTTCTTAGAAAAAATCGCCGAAAAAACTGGCTTGCCCGTTGGTATAAAAGCCGCAGTTGGGCAGTTAGAAATGTGGGAAGAACTCGCAAAAATCATGAAGGAGACTGGTAGAGGACCAGATTTTATCACGATCGATGGCGGCGAAGGCGGAACCGGAGCCGCACCAAGAGCCTTTGCCGATCACGTTTCTTTACCTTGGGTTTACGGATTCTCGAGCGTTTACAAATTATTTCAAAGCTACGGTTTGACCGAAAAAACGACGTTCATCGGTTCAGGAAGGCTTGGCTTGCCAGATAGTGCCGTGATGGCATTGGCGATGGGTGCAGATATTATAAATATTGCCCGCGAAGCCATGCTTTCAATCGGTTGTATTCAAGCTCAGATTTGCCACACAAACCGTTGTCCGGTCGGAATTGCAACGAATAACAAATGGTACGTTTCGGGGCT
>JANQUM010000399.1 GCA_030731175.1 Spirosomataceae bacterium | reverse complement strand
GAACCGCTGGAAGTTTTCGTCGGGCCGCCCATTTGGGCAAACAAGCAGTGGGTTGGGAAAATTTACCCGCACGACGCCAAAGATGCTGATTTCTTGTTTCATTACGCCCAGCAATTTAACACCATTGAACTCAACGTAACGCACTACCAAATCCCGAACGACAACACGATAAACCGATGGAAAAGTCAGGTTGGGAAAGATTTTAAGTTTTGCCCCAAATTTCCGCAATCAATCAGCCACGAGCGGCAATTAGTTGGGGCGGCAGATTCGACAAACCAATTTGTGGAACAAATTCTGAAACTTGAAGCGAACTTAGGAATCACATTTCTTCAACTTCCTCCGTATTTCGGTTTTAATCGCCTTGCTGTGCTGGAAGATTTCCTAAAAACGCTCCCGAAAGAGTTAGAACTTGCGGTTGAATTTCGTCACGAGAGTTGGTTTGAAAACGAAAAAAATTGGGAACGCACCGTTTTAGCTTTGGCAGATTTAGGAGTTGGAACGGTCATAACCGATGTTTCAGGTCGGCGTGATGTGGTCCACATGAGTCTTTCAACGGATACGCTTACGCTTCGATTTATCGCAAATAATTTGCACGAAACAGATTTCGTACGAACTGACGAGTGGGTTTCCCGGATTCAGAAATGGTACGACGCCGGACTCAGAAAAGCATATTTATTCATGCACACTGAAGAAAATACCCTCGCTCCAGAAATGTCAAATTATTGGGTAGGCCAATTAAATGCAATGTTGAATTTAAAGCTAAAACCTGCAATTATTCAAGCGGAGGTAGTTCAAGCAAAATTATTTTGATGCTCCCGCTAATCAACCGTTATTTGCAGACTAATTTTTTAGAAAACCGTTTATTCAAAATCATATTTCATAGATGTCAGATAAAGTAGTTATCATAAAATATAACGCAGGAAACGTAATGTCGGTCATTTATGCCTTTGAGCGAATTGGCGTTTCGTGCGTATTATCGGATGATCCTGAAGTGATAAAATCTGCCGACCGAATTGTTTTTCCCGGAGTTGGCGAAGCAAGCACCGCCATGAAAAGTATCGTGGAAAAAGGGTTAGATAAACTAATTTCGACCTTGAAACAACCTTTTCTTGGTACCTGCGTTGGCATGCAATTGCTCTGCAATCATTCTGAAGAAGGCGATGTAAATTGCCTCGGCGTTTTTAATGTAAACGTGGTGCGTTTTCCGAAAAAATACGGTTTGAAAATACCGCAAACGGGTTGGAATAATATCTATGATTTAAAATCTGATTTGATGCAAGGCGTTGATAATCAGTCGTATGTGTATTATAACCACGGTTTTTACGCACCACTTTGTGAAAACACCGTTGGTACAACCGATTATATTTTGCCTTATTCAGGAATGCTCCAAAAAGACAACTTCTATGCCTGCCAGTTTCACTCGGAAATCAGCGGCGACGTTGGCGAACAAGTTTTCAAGAATTTTATGAAGTTGTAGTTCAAATTGAACTTATAAACGACAGGGGAAATGCTCTCAAACTCCAAACTCCAAACTCCAACAATGTTTCACATAATTCCAGCCATTGATATTATTGACGGCAAATGCGTTCGTCTTTCCCAAGGAGATTACTCTCAGAAAGTTATTTACAACGAGAACCCACTCGAAGTAGCCAAACAATTTGAAGCAGCAGGAATTCAACGCCTGCATTTGGTTGATTTGGACGGAGCAAAGCAAAAAAAAGTAGTAAATTTTAAGGTACTTGATGCTATAGCTTCTAAAACTAAACTTTCGGTTGATTTTGGCGGCGGTGTTCAAACCGACGAAGACATTCGGGCGGTATTTGACTTTGGTGCATCTCAAGTCACGGCAGGGAGTATCGCGGTTAAAAACGAAGAACTTGTAGAAAAATGGCTGAGCGATTTCGGTAGTGAAAAAATTATTTTGGGTGCAGACGCCAAAGCCGGAAAAATTGCCGTGAGCGGTTGGGAAGAAACCTCAAATTTGTGGTTGACCGATTTTCTGGAAAAGTACGTCGAAAAAGGAATCCGTTATACCATCAGTACTGACGTGGCAAAAGATGGCATGCTACAAGGCCCGAACGTAGAAATGTACAAAGATATGAAGCAGCAGTTTCCTGAATTAAATGTTATAGCCAGCGGCGGCGTGAGTAAATTCGAGGATATTGAGCAACTCGCCGAACTCGAAATTTTTGGAGTAATTGTAGGTAAAGCAATTTACGAAAATCGAATTACGCTGAAACAAATCGAGCAGTTCGCGTTAAATTCATAATTTGAAACAGGAATAATGTTCAAAGAATTCAAAGAATTTGCCGTCAAGGGCAATATGATTGACATCGCCATTGGCGTCATAATTGGTGCGGCATTCAACAAAGTGGTTGACGTGCTTGTGAAAGAAATTTTCCTGCCACCGCTTTCTTTTCTAACTGACGGAATAAATCTCGAAAATAAAAAACTTGTTTTGCGAGAAGCAAAAGTCATCGGCGATGTTACTAATCCCGAAGAAATTGCGATTGGTTACGGAAAATTACTCGAAACTTCCGTTGATTTTCTAATCATTAGTTTCACGGTATTTATAATTGTAAAATTCATCAACCGGCTTAAAAACAAGGCGGAAGACGTTGAAGATGAAACTATAAAAACTCCAGTAGAAATAGAACTTCTAAATAAAGTTGCTGACTTACTCGAAAAGCAAAACGAACTATTGAAGAAGTAAATTTTCTTTAAAGAACCCTTCCAAATCATCTTTAACGAAGGTAACAAAGGCCTTTCATGTTCATGGGTTTGGGGTCATTTCCGCTCTTTCGAGTCGATAATAATTGTGACCGGCCCATCATTTATAAGTGAAACCTGCATATCCGCTCCGAAAACTCCGGTTTGAATTTTGTTGCTCATTTTCTCCTCAAAACTCAAAATGGCTTTTTCATACAGCGGAATCGCTATTTCTGGCCTTGCCGCCTGAATAAATGATGGCCGGTTTCCTTTTTTTGTGGAAGCGTGCAGCGTAAACTGGCTTACAACTAAGATATCTCCCGAAACTTGCGAAATATTCAAGTTCATTT
>JANQUM010000398.1 GCA_030731175.1 Spirosomataceae bacterium | reverse complement strand
TTTAAATCTCCGATGCCGTCATTGTTAGAATCGCAGAATGAACGCACGAATATTTCGTAACAAACTTTTGGTAAGTTAGGGTTGGGTAGGGTTTTCACTGGCTGAGAATTGATGTAAAATTGTGCTCGAGAAAACACAGTGTCTTAAAAAAACGTGCTTTGTCGGAGTTTAATTAAGAAGAAAGCTTCGTCGAGTTTCGTAGAATGCGGTAGGTTTCGTACCCAAGCCAAGCCCAAGGGGCAGCGTGCAGGAGTAAATCGAAATAATCAGTCGCCGCCATTCCTTCCGCTCCGCCCAATAACCATTTTATTTTTCCAAATAAATGTGGTTCTGGAGAAAAAGGGGCAAGCCCCAATGATACGGTGGCAACGGCGGCCATCAATAACCGCCGGTAGTTTTTGTTTTTCAAAATCTTATGTTTTAATAAAAAAATGGGCTGTGAAAAAATAGAATAGGGCTGATCATGCTTGCGTAGTAAAATAGGTCTTTTCGTACCTTAGAAGCGGGTTTTTAATATAGCCGTAAGGGTTTTGCAACTGGTGTTCTTTATAACCCTTTGGCTTTCAGTTGATTGTAACCCGCTTCTTTTAGGTTGTAAATCTGCGTGAATCCTGCGTCTTTCAATGCTTTTGTGGCTTTTGCACTTCGCCCGCCGACGGCACAAAAAACAAAAACGGGCTTTTTCTTATCCAATTGTTCTACTTTTTTGGCGAAACTCTCGTCTAAATAATCTGTGCAGATTGAGTTGGTAAGTTTTCCGTTTGCCCATTCGGCGGGTGTCCGAACGTCAAGTAGTTGCGAGTTTGGAGTCGCTTTGTATTTTTTTACGAAGTCATCAACGCCGAGATTTACCTGTGCGGAAGCACTCACTGCGATTAGCGTAAATAGCAAAACTGATGTAAACTTTAATAATGATTTCATTTGGGTGTTTTATTGGGAGTTAAAATTGTAAATATAGAACATGAATGCTACCTTTGCACTCCTTTTTGGGAAAATAGTAATTTTTAACTAAAAGTTAATTTGAGTGTCCGGCAAATTAACGTAACAATGGGCTAATTATCAATTATTTATGGCAAATCAAGACATCTTGGAATTTGATTGGGATAGCATAACCGATAAAGGTATCGGAAGTGGGTATTCAACGGCTGAAAAAGCCAAACTTGAGGCAATGTACGAAGATTCATTGTCAAGCATCGACGAAAAAGCTGTAGTAGATGCAACTGTTGTCGGCATCAGCGATCGCGAAGTTTTATTAAACATCGGCTTTAAGTCTGACGGTATTGTTTCACGTAACGAATTCAAGGACTTGCCCGATCTAAAAGTTGGCGATATAGTCCACGTATTCATCGAGAAGCAAGAAGATGCAAACGGACAACTTATTATTTCACGTAAAAAGGCGAGAATCCTGAAAGCGTGGGAAAATATCGAAAAAGCATTTGAAGAAGATACCATCCTTGATGCACTTGTGAAGCGTCGTACAAAAGGTGGACTTATCGTGGATATTCACGGTATTGAGTCATTCCTTCCGGGTTCGCAAATTGATGTTAAGCCAATCCGTGATTTCGACGTGTTCGTCGGAAAGCAAATGGAAGTAAAAGTGGTGAAAATTAACCACGCCAACGACAACGTCGTTGTTTCACATAAAGTATTGATCGAGAAAGACCTCGAAAAACAACGTCAGCAAATCCTTAATAACCTTGAGAAGGGGCAAGTACTTGAAGGTGTTGTTAAGAACATTACCAACTTTGGTGTATTCATCGATTTGGGTGGTGTTGATGGTCTATTGCACATCACTGATATTTCGTGGGGTCGTGTTAATCACCCGAACGAAGTACTCAACCTTGATGATAAACTTAATATTGTTGTTCTTGACTTCGACGAAGATAAAAAACGTATCTCATTAGGTATGAAGCAATTGGAAGCTCACCCGTGGGATTCTCTTGCTGCCGAACTTGAAGTGGGTACAAAAATTAAAGGAAAAGTTGTAAACATCGCTGATTACGGTGCATTCCTTGAGTTGAAGCCAGGCGTTGAAGGGTTGATTCACGTTTCGGAAATGTCGTGGTCACAGCATTTGCGTAACCCATCTGACTTCTTGCAGATTGGTGACGAAATTGATGCAGTAGTATTGACAATGGACCGTGACGATCGCAAGATGTCATTGGGTATCAAGCAATTGACCGAAGATCCTTGGACAAAAGCAGACTTGTTGACCAAGTACGCCATCGGAACTAAGCACAAAGGAACTGTTCGTAACTTAACAAACTTTGGTCTCTTTTTAGAGCTTGAAGAAGGAATTGATGGACTTGTGCACGTATCTGACCTTTCTTGGACTAAGAAAATCAAGCATCCGTCTGACTTCGTTAAAATTGGCGAAGAGTTAGAGGTGATCGTTCTTGAGCTTGACACTGATAACCGTCGTCTTGCCTTAAGTCATAAGCATCTTGAGCAAAATCCTTGGGATGCTTTTGAAGATACTTTTGGTGCAGGCACAACGCATGAAAGTATGATAACGGCTAAAACTGACAAGCAGGCAGTTCTTGAACTTCCTTACGGAATTGAAGGGTACGCGGCTTTGAAGCACTTGGCAAAAGAAGATGGTTCGATCGCTGAGGTAGGCGAGAAGCTGCCTTTCGTTGTAATTGAATTCAATAAAGATGAGAAGCGTATTGTACTCTCGCACGCTCGCACCTGGGAAGCCCCAAGTGAAGAGCCTGTTGCGAAGAAAGCTACAAAGGCTTCATCTAAGAAATCAGCCGAAGCCCCTGCTTCGTCTCAAGAGTCAGAGAAGTCTACTCTTGGTGATCTTTCTGCTTTGGCAGATTTAAAGGAGCAGTTGAAAGGAGAAGGTAAATAATCAAAAGTCTATCATGGCTTAGGTTAAAGATTCTTGAATGGGTCGTGCAAATTGCACGACCCATTTTGTTTTTTAAATATAACCTAACTTTTCTTTGCTATTTCAGGGATACGCTCGTACTTTTGCAGTCCCAAAAAAGATAAAAGGTTCCGTGGCCGAGCGGCTAGGCAGAGGTCTGCAAAACCTCGTACAGCGGTTCGAATCC
>JANQUM010000397.1 GCA_030731175.1 Spirosomataceae bacterium | reverse complement strand
AATCTAATATCATTAATTACAGCATTAAGCCGGATTTTAATTACTACCTAAACGAAAAAAATACGCTAAATTTTGGCGGACAAGTGATTTACTACCGCTTTAACCCTGGTCAGGCAGTTGGAATTACGGGCGGCGAACGCAGGGAGTTCGGTCTTGACGATAAGTACGCCGTTGAGCTTGCCGCGTACGTAGGAAATGAGCAAAAAGTATCAGATAAAGTTTCGTTGCAATACGGAATCCGGTACTCAGAATACCGCTATTTGGGCAAAGGGAACGCCATCATTTTGGACGAAAACGCCTCTACTCCTGGCGAACGCCAAATCGTGACGGACATCAAACAATTTGCTCAAGGTGAAACCATTCAGAAATACGGAAACTGGGAGCCTCGATTCGCTGTTAATTACAGCCTTGCCAAAAGCACTTCCCTCAAATTAAGTTATAACCGCTTGGCTCAGTACGTGCATTTATTGTCAAATACTACGGCATCTTCGCCGTTGGATGTCTGGACTCCGAGCAGCAACAATATCAAGCCACAAATCTCGAATCAGGTGGCATTGGGCGTGTTCAAAAATTTCAACGATAACTTATTTGAAACATCAGTAGAGGTTTATTACAAAACCCTCGAAAATCAAATTGATTACGTCAGAAACGCCGATTTGCTCCTTAATCCACTCGCCGAAGCCGATTTGCTTTTTGGTGAAGGAAGGGCGTACGGGGCGGAGTTTTACGTAAAAAAGGCGAAAGGTAAAGTGAACGGCTGGGTGAGTTATACCCTCGCCCGAACCGAACGGTTGATTGAAGGCCTGAATCAAAACGAATGGTTTCCGAGTCGCATTGACCGAACGCACAACCTCTCTGTTGTGGCTATTTTTGATACCGAAAAGAAATGGTCGTACTCGGCAAATTTCTCACTTGCAAGCGGTACTCCGGCGAGCTTCCCGACCAATAAATTCATCTGGCAAGGAGCGGCGTTACCGCACAATTATTTCGATACCCGAAACGATTACCGTATTCCGGCATCGCACCGTTTAGACCTTGCGGCAACCCGAAAGAATAAACACGCTCTCTTCGGACGAGGAAGTAGCGAATGGGTTTTCTCGGTTTATAATGCCTATAATCGGCGTAACCCGTACTCGGTTTATACACGTCAGAACCCCGACAATCCGATGGTGACAGAGGCTGTTCGCTACGCCGTATTTGGCTCAATTCTTCCGGCGGTTACTTACAATTTTAAGTTCTAATTTATAAGACGAAAAGAACAAAAATAAAAGAACAAAGACTTTTGACGCAGTCTTTAATCTTTTGCCCTTTCTCTTTCCTCCAAAATAAAACAATGAAAACATCATTCAAATTCTTCATTTTAGCGTTCGTTTTTGCAACAACGCTCACGTCTTGCGAAGACGTAATCGACTTTGAAACCCGAGAAGGCGTGCAGCAACTCGTGGTGGACGCATGGCTAACGGATACGGAATCTCGTCACGTAGTAAAATTGACGCTTTCGCAACCGTATTTTGATAATTCAGCACCGATACCAGCTTTGGGGGCAACGGTCATTGTGTTTTCGCAAGACAGCACCGCTTACCAATTTACGGACGAAGCCGGAAACGGCGAGTACGTTTACGAAAGCCCAACGGGCGAATCCCTGATTAAAAATGTGGGAGAAAGCTATGCACTTTACGTAAATTACGAAGGTGAAGAATACGTTTCACTTGCCCAATTGAATCCCGTTCCGAAAATAGATTCAATCGCGTATGAAGCATTTACACTGCCAATTGTGGTAAATGATACGTTGCCATCTTCGGGGTTTATTGCTCAGTTTTACGCAACTGATATTTTGGGGCGGGGAAATGCTTACTGGGTGCGTTACCGCAAAAATGGTGTATTAGAAAATAGCCCCGATGATTTGATTTTATCTTTTGACGGCGGTTTTACGCCCGGTGCAGATACTGACGGCTTGCAATTCATCTTGCCAATTAGGCAATCAATAAATTCTTTCGGAGATGGACTTTACCAAGATGGCGACTCGCTGGAAGTAGAACTTTACTCGCTTTCGCTGGAAGCGTATTTCTTCTTGTTTCAAGTGGTGCAAGAATCTTCCAACGGCGGGATTTTCGCCGTGCCTTCGGCGAATATTCCGACAAATATTGTGAACAGAAATTCGGGTTCAGCAAAAACCGCAATCGGTTGGTTCGGAATTTCCTCCGTCAGTAAATTATCAACGGTTATTGATAAGGCAAAGGCGAGACCAGAGGAGTGAGGTAAATCACCCGCACTTCGGGCAAACGCCCTGCACAAGCATATTTACTTCTTCGCGGGCGTAGCCTTCGGGGAGCGTGAAAGTAGGGATATGAACGCTTTCGATGCACGTAGTATCGTTACAAACCGAACACTTAAAATGCACGTGGTTGTGATTGTGGGCTTCATCCGTGCAAGTAGAACGACAAATGGCGTATTTACTGCCGCCGTCGCCGTCTAATATCTTGTGAATCAACCCTTTGTCCATAAACGTCTTGAGCGTTCGGTAAATCGTAACGCGGTCAAATTGCTCTCCGAATTGCGTTTCTAAATCGCTGTGAGATTTGGCACTTTCGTCTTCCTGAAACGCCCGCAGAATTTCCTCCCGGCAGTCCGTCAGGCGTAAGTTATGCGTTTTTAAAAGGGTTTTTGTTGCACTCATTTTTCTATGGATGAAAGATTAAGGACATAAGATAAAAGACCTTTGAACCTGCATCCTTTATCCTTCATCTTTGCTCTTGAATCAATAATTAACTTCTTCTTCTGCTGAATTTCGTTCGAATTGAAGTTTGACCAAATTTGCGTAATTCCCGTCGGTGTTCAAAATCAATTCTTCGTGGCTTCCTGATTCGATAATTTCGCCGTCTTTTAACACGTAAATTTTATCTACGTTTCTAATTGTCGCCAAACGATGAGCAATGATAATCGTGGTGCGGTTTTTCATAAGTTCATCCAGGGCATCCTGCACCAATTTCTCAGACTCAGAATCCAAAGCACTCGTGGCTTCGTCGAGTAAAAGTATTGCTGGGTCTTTCAGAATTGCCCGGGCAATGGCGAT
>JANQUM010000396.1 GCA_030731175.1 Spirosomataceae bacterium | reverse complement strand
GCAAGGAAAACGTGCAAGCAATTCCAACCGGAAGATTAAACGTGGTTAAAAACAATGAGGTACTAAATTATTTAGAAAAAGTAAAGGAAACAGAAAGCAGAATTAACCCCGAACTTTGGCAAAAAGACATCTTACATTTGAGCGGCGGTCAGAATCCGAGCGAAATAAGAAGCTTGCGTTCAATCTTAGGTAATGTAGCCCCAAACGTGGGAAATAGCTTTTTGGGCGGAAAAGTAACCGCATTTAGCAAACAAACAAATTTGGAAATTGAGCCGATTGATATCTCTAAACAAGTAAATGCCGGGTTGGGAATGATTACTTTTACGGGGCACGGATCGGCAAACGAAATTGACCTAAATATTGGCTATTGTTCGCCACCGCAAAACGGCTTTTCAAACAAAGGAAAATACCCAGTCATGTTTTTCAACGGCTGCGGCGTCGGTAACATTTTTTACCGATATAACGCCCTCTCTACCGATTGGCTTTTGACACCAGATAAAGGAGCAATTGTTGTTTTCGCCAACTCATTTTGGAGTTACGCCTACCCTACCCAACGTTATTTGGATGTACTTTACGAAAAATTATTTGTGGATTCTGCGACAGTAAACTTGACTATTGGGCAAATCCAGCAGGCAACCAATATACAATTATCAGCAGAAGACGGCAATGACTACATCAAAGCAAATATCCATCAGGTGATTTTACAAGGCGATCCGGCTTTACAACTTTTCCCGATACAAAAACCTGATTATCAAGTTACTGAACGAAGTGTTTTTATTAAATCAGTAAACGAAAGTCGCCCGATTGCGGAAAACGATTCGTTAAACGTGGGCATTATTATGCAAAATAACGGCAGGTTTGTAAACGGTAAACCCGTTACAGTTTCGGTGAAACAGCTGCTTCTAAATAATACCGAACGACTAAAAACAGCTACTATTAACGCAGTAGCGTATCAGGATACGGTTTACGTCAAAATCAAAAAAGATGCTACGGTGAAGCAATTAACCGTAGTGATTGACGGAGAAAATAATACCGACGAATACAACGAAAGTAACAACGAAGCGATTCTGAAATTAGAAAACTGGGACGAAATCAACACCCGAACGTCGTTTCCTGATAATATCCTTCCAGATTTACTCCCGCCAGTTTTACAAGTTTTGATTGATAACAAACTGATTGCTAATAACGGTTTTGTGGCTAAATCCCCGACTATAAATTTGGAGTTAACAGATAACGAACCACTCGATTCGGTCAGTAATTATCACTTTGACGTGTTGTTAAAAAGTTGCGAATCATGCGAATACGAACGGGTAAATTTAACTCAACAACGAAATGAAGCAACTCTTTCCACGAAATTTTCGATTAATTTACCGCTTCAAAATTTGCAAGCAGGAATTTACAATCTGCGAATAAACGCCAAAGATTTTGCGGGAAATTCGCTCGTAAAACCGAACGAAATTCAGTTTAACGTTGCGGAAAAAGAACTTCCGAGTACGCTTACAATCTTTCCGAATCCGGGAAATGATTTCGTCCAGATTCGGTACGTGATTGTAGCTTTTTCTGAGCCAACGGCTGCAAAAATAGTCGTTTACAATGCTTCGGGAAAACAGATGTTTGAAGAAAAGCAGCAGCCAAAAATCGGGGAGAATAATTACTTCGTTGATACAAAAACCTTTGCCGCCGGAAGGTATTTTGCGAAGGTAATAATAAACGGCACCGAAATAATTTCAGCACCGTTTATCGTTGAATGACGTTTATTATTTTGCCAAATGCTTTTCCCAGTCGGCGTAGCTGAGTCCGTGTTTTTTTAACACATCAGGCGGAACTCCGTCCCAGAAATTGGGTTGATTTCCCATGTATCCAATGTCTTTTACACCGATTTCAGAAGTGTAAAAGCCAGTTGAGGTCAAATCTCGCATTAAATTGAAGAATTTCACTCCCTGCGAATATTCAGGCTTTGCCAGTTCTGGATAAGCAATCATATCCACTAATTTCAAGCGATTCGCAGAAGTTGTTTCAATAAATCGTTTACCAAATTGCTTTCTTGATTCTGAGTCGAGCCACATCATTCCGCCCCGCATTGGCACTTGATGTTGCGGCATATCTTTCACAATAAATTCGATAAAATCGGGTACTCCGGCATCGGTTGCACTGCCAGAAATGCCGTCCGCCGGAATGATAATATCGGCCAAAACGGCGATTGTTGCCATTTCGTGTTCGTCAAAAAACTGCTGATCCATCAGTGATTGATCGTAAGCAAGTTCTTTTGCTTGTTTGCCGTTTGCGGGTTCGGTAAATTCCCCTTCGCTCCCGATTGTTATTTTTCGCTTGATTAACGGCACGTTCGGCACTCTGAGGTCGTTTGCCATCGCATTTCCCGAAACAGCCACCCCGACCGTTCCCAATCCAATATTTTTTAATAGGTCTCTTCTTTTCATAGAGTTTTTCAGTTTTATGAGTTTTTAAGTCGTTGAGTTTTTAAGTTCTTACCGCTCAACTATACTTCGTTTACCTACTTTCGCTAACCTTCAAAGGTTAGAACAGTATATCAAGCATTCTCAGTTTGAATCAATTATACTTTGTCCCCTTATTATCACTATTCCTTAAATATTTCATTAATCCATTTATCATTTTGTGGATGTCTTCGTTCATCGTTTTAAGTTCTTCAAAATGCTCCTGATTCAAATATTCAAAGTCTAACGCTCGGTACAATTGCGATTTACTTTCGCTGCAAGAGCCATTGGCAATTGACAAGAATTGGTGAAATTCCTTTTTACCGCCCCTTCCAAAGCCTTCGGCAATATTATCCATTATAGACCCCGAAGAACTTTCTATTTGATTCTTAAATTTATAGTCTCTCTTAAACGGTTCTATTTCAGTAATGAAATGTACTTTTTGACAATATATTCTGGCTTCTTTCCAAATCGTTAAATCCTCAAATTTTGTGATAGTTGCCATTTTACAATTTTTTTTTCTGAGAATAAGCACTTAAAAATTTAACAACTAAACAACTTGCTACCTCTCAAAACCCTCCCGATTTCATTTTGTTGATGATAAAATCAGAGGCTTTCATGGATAG
>JANQUM010000395.1:2590-3082 GCA_030731175.1 Spirosomataceae bacterium | reverse complement strand
GCACACCGTCAAGGTTTAAGTCTTTCAGCCAGTTATTTTCTTCGCTTTTTTCGGTGGCAAAAGTTTTGCGGAGAAATTGCTGCCGCTCCACGTAGGTAGAAAGGGCAATGGATTCGGTCATCCAGTTTCGGTGTCCCCGAATATCAAATTCGGAATTTTTCTGCCGATTCGTGCGAGTTAAGAAAACGTCGCCGTTGTCATTAATCGACATGGCGATCGGGTCAGGAGCAAGCGAATCGGATGCCCATAATTCAATTTGCAAGCCATCGGCGAGTTTAAAAGCGGTTTTTGATTTTAAATCTTTGGCTTTTGCGGTCGCAACAATACCCGTTTCGGTTACTTTTAGAATGGTGTCTTCGCCGTCGGAAGGCGTATTTTTAGCACAAGAAAGTGCAATAAAAAGCGTAACTACGGAAGAAATTCCGAGTACTTTTAAGGAGTTAGTTTTTTTCATGTGATAGGTTGAATAAATGCATTCACGAGGAAATTATC
>JANQUM010000395.1:0-2580 GCA_030731175.1 Spirosomataceae bacterium | reverse complement strand
TTTCAAAGTTACAGAAAAATGAATAGGCGAGATAATACAATATCGATTTTATTGATATGAATACTCATATTAGGTATGAGAATAAGCATAGATTTTGAAAGTACAGCGAACTATGCCAACTTTAAAAACTAAACACTAACAACTATGCAAGACTGGAACGAGGACGATTTCGACGAAGAAGAATACGAACGAGAGCGAAAGGAAGAAGAAAAGCGAGTAGCAAATTTACCGATTGTAAAAAAGGCGAAGGATTTGTTCGTGACTATTAATGCGTTTATTGAAACGTTCACCGACGAAGAAGATACGCTTGATTTAAAGTCAGGTCTTTTTAACAATGTTGCCATTATCAACGCCAAAATTAGGGGAGCAGAAGCGGGAGATTTGTACAGCATCAGGATGGAAAATGCGGTCTTGATAAAGGTCAACGCCGTTGATATAAAAACAACTGCATACACACTTGAAATTATGGAAATCGGCGATGCAGACTACATCGATATAATCAAAAACGAAGTAGACGAATTCAGAAAGATTTTCGTGGAGTGGGTTGCCACCTTTGACCGCAACAATAATATGGGCGACGAATGGGGAATCTGGACTGATGAATGAATTAGCTTTCCTTGAAAAATCTGCCGCATAAATTGGGTTATTTTGAACGCGAGTAAGCTCAAGCGAAAATGTGTAGAGCCGAGGAACCCGCACACAACGGAATTGAGCAATAAATGCACGATTTTTATAAATAGCCTGTTTATGCTTATCAGCTGATGTACACACCCTGATAAAATGGGCTGATAAAAATAGGTTGCACAAGTGATAATTATCACATTTTACCAGTTCCAAAGATCATAAATTTGAGTTCTATAAGGTTCATCCGATAATGGAAGCAATACAAAAGATTGGTGTGGTTTTGATGGTTTCGCTTTTGGCGGTGAAATCGATGATTGCTCCTATCTTATTTGTAAAATATGAGTTTTCAAAAGACTATATTATAGAAAATTATTGTGTCAACAAAGACAAGCCAGAGCTTCATTGCGACGGTAAATGCTATTTAGCCAAACAATTAAAGGCGGCAGAGGAACAAGACGGCAAAGCCGCTCAGTCTGAGTTTTTGTCTTACCTGTTCAGTTTTCAAGTAGTATTAAATTCTTCAGAGTCTCTGTTTCAAGAAGCTCCCGAATTGTTGGTATTCCGTGTTGAAAAAGCATTCTTTTACAATAACCCATTCTATTCACAAACTTTCCATTTTGAGATTTTTCATCCGCCCCAAAGGCAGCAAGTTTGAGCCACGTTTTTATTAATTATTAATCAAACTTGTTTACACACATGAAAAATCCACTTCTCTTGGTGGGGGCTTTGCTATTGCTTTGCCTTACCACTTCAATAAATAGTTACGCTCAACGCATCCAATTACTGGATGAAAACACAAAAGAGCCAATCAGTTTCGCTTCGTTTCAGTACGGTTCGCAAGTCGGGTATTCCGATGATTTAGGTCAAATCGACTATAAATTTATTAGCGATGTACCGATGAAGATTTCGCACATAAATTACGGCACATGGGAAATTGCCCCTTCCTTACTTAAAAATGGCGGCGTGGTCTCGAAGCCACTCCAATTGCAAGACCTTTACCCGGTAACAGTAATTGCTTTACGATCTAAAAGCTCAGAGGTAAAAGACTTAAAGCTAACCTACGAAGACAACCTTTCGCACGATGCCGCCACGGTTTTGCTTCGCAACCCGCTGTTTAGCAGCATTCAAAAAAGCGGCGGCTATGGTTTCGATCCGGTTATGAGAGGTTTCAAATACGACCAATTAAATATCGTGTTGAATGGTGCTCAAGGAGCCACGGCTGCTTGTCCGAATCGTATGGATCCGCCGACCAGTCAGCTCGCTCCCAATATGATTGATAAGGTCGAGATAATCAAAGGCCCTTACTCTCTTCGCTACGGCACGGGCTTAGGTGCAACGATCAATTTTATCTCAAATCCGTTACTTTTTTCTACCGAAAAGCAATTCAACGGACGGGTTTCTACGAGTTACGAAACTAACGGAAATGTAAAAAGAACCGAGGCAAAGCTTGGGTGGGTTTCTGAATTTTTGAATGCAAATGTATTTGGTGCTTGGTCTGAAGGTGATGACTATCTTGCCGGCGACGAAAAAACGGTACAAGCCGATTTTAAAAGAGGAAGCCTCGGAGCAGATTTGAGCTTAAAATTGAGTAAAAGCCAAAATTTAAAATTTAGTGCAATTAGAAATTTTGCCCGTGATACAGATTTTGCCGCTCTTGCAATGGACTTACGTAAAGACGATACGTGGCTTTTAAACGCCGATCACAATATAAGTTTTCAGAATAAGAAGATTGAAAGCTGGCACACTACTGCCTATTTATCGAAAGTGAATCACTTAATGGATAATTTGTTAAAACAGCTCGATCCACGAATGATGAACGCCAGCACAACGGCTCTTTCGCAAAATTATGGCATGAGAACCGAAGGTAAAATTGTGTCGAAAAACATCAATGCCTACATCGGAGCTGACACGAGAATTGAAACCACCGAAGGAATAAGAGAAAGGGCAGTACTCATG
>JANQUM010000394.1 GCA_030731175.1 Spirosomataceae bacterium | reverse complement strand
TGCAGAAATTTCCCGTCACAAAAATGGGGCGTTCGTCTTTGGTAGTTTCGAGTTCTAACGTAAGTAATTGATTCATATTCAAAGAGGTAAAGATTATGAAGAGTCAAAACCGCCTATTTGTGGCTAAGGTTCATAGTGATTGCAAAGTTGTGCAAACTTTACACCGCACTTTATTATTCCTGTATTTTATTATCAAAGTGTTCTACGCCAATGCTTCCCACAAAATCTCGATTGGGTGAAGGGCTTCCCTGCCCGTTCCGTCGTGGATTTGGTGGCGACAACTCGTGCCGGGAGCGGCGATAATTGTGTCAACTTCCTGAGCCCGAACGGTCGGGAAAAGCACTAATTCGCCAATTTGCATCGAGAGTTCGTAATGTTCTTTTTCGTAACCGAAAGAACCCGCCATTCCGCAGCAGCCGCTCGGAATTAACTGAACAGTGTAGCCTTCGGGAAGTGACAACATTTTCTTCGTAGGAACAAGTGAGCCAACCGCTTTTTGTTGACAATGCCCGTGCAATCGAATTAGTTTTTTGCTGCCTTTAAACTGGCTTTTGTTGATACGTTTTGCGTCCATTTCCCGCACGATAAATTCATCAAAAAGTAAAACGTTTTTAGCAAGTTCAATGGCTTTTTCGGCGAGGGTTTCACTTACCAGTTCAGGATATTCGTCTCGGAAAGTCAGAATTGCCGAAGGTTCAATTCCGACCAACGGAATTTCCTCCGAAACTATTTTGGAGAGCATTTCTACGTTACGGTTCGCAATTGCTTTGGCTTCGTCCAGCATTCCTTTTGAAAGGTACGCCCTGCCCGAAACGTCGTGTTCGGGAATGATGACTTCGTAGCCGAGGCGTTGGAAAAGGTCAATGGTTTTTTTGCCGATTTCTACGTCATTATAATTCGTAAATTCATCGCAAAATAAATACACTTTTTTGGTGGAAGTTGCTTTTGGTTGTTTGTTAAACCACTTTTCTACGGTGGTAGAATGCAGCAACGGAATGGTACGGTCGGGGTGAAAACCAACTACAGAATTTGCGATTCGTCGAAGCGGAGCGTTGTCAAAAACTAAGTTGTACGCCCACGGAACGTAGGAGGCGATTTTGCTTAATTTAGAGAAATTACCAATCATTTTTGACCGAAGCGGCGTGCCGTTGGCTTTTTGATAATGGTACAAAAACTCCATTTTTAACTTCGCCACATCTACATTAGATGGACATTCAGATTTGCAGCCTTTGCAGGCGAGGCACAAATCCATGACTTCTTTTACTCGTTTATCGTTAAAGCGTTTGTTTTCAACTTCTCCGTTTGGCGTTAGTAAAACGGGATTTGTTAACGCTTCCCGCAAAATATTTGCTCTTGCACGGGTCGTATCTTTTTCGTTGCGGGTCGCCATATAACTTGGGCACATTGTTCCGCCTGAAATCTCTGTTTTTCGGCAATCACCGGAGCCGTTGCACTGCTCGGCGTGTTGTAGAACCGTTTGGTCTTTGTACCGAAACGCCGTCTCGAATGTCGGAGAAAGTTGCCCCGGCGTGTATCGTAGCGATTCGTTCATGGGCGGCGTGTCCACAATTTTATTAGCGTTAAAAACGCTGTTTGGATCCCACGTGTATTTCAGTTCCCGCAGCAACTCGTAGTTCTTTTCGCCAACTTGTTCTTTGATAAATTCGGCACGAAGCCGCCCGTCGCCGTGTTCACCAGAAAGCGAGCCTTTGTATTTTTTTACGAGCGTTGAAATATCCTGAGCAACTTCCCGAAAAAGGGCGTTTCCTTCTTTAGTTTTCAGGTTAATAATCGGACGCAAATGCAACTCACCCGAACCAGCGTGGGCGTAATGCACCATGTTCATGCCTTTGGCGTTCATGGTGGCGTTAAATTCCCGAATGTATTGCGGTAAATCGTTTACGTCAACCGCCGTGTCTTCAATCACGGGAACGGCCTTTTCATCACCGGGGAGGTTAGAAAGTAAGCCTAAACCTGCTTTTCTCAGCGTCCATACTCGTTTTATGTCGTCGCCGTAAATAACAGGGAAATGATAACCCAAGCCTTCGGCACGCATTTCGATTTCCATCGCCGCCGCTTTTTCTTCAATTTCGGCTTGGCTTTCCCCAAACAACTCGACCACTAAGAGTGCTTTTGGGTCGCCTTGAATAAAGAAACGATTTTCCCGTTGCTCACGGTTGGCTTTGGTGCATTCTAATATATAGTGATCCATCAATTCTACCGCCGATGGATTGTATTTCAAGGCAATTAAATTTGCTTGAAGCGATTCATCAACGGAGTTAAAGTGAGCAGCTACAACCGCTAAGTGTTTTGGGGGAAGCGGATTTACGTGCAGTTTTATTTCGGTGATAAACATCAGCGTTCCTTCCGAACCAGCGATGAGTTTACAGAAGTTAAAATCTTCGGCTGAGCTTTCCGTGAAAGCGTTTGTTTCTAAAAGTTCGTCAATCGCGTAGCCTGTGTTTCGGCGGCGGATGCTGCGTTTCGGAAACTCTTTTCTTATTTCCTGTTGATTTGATTCGTTGGCTAATAATTCGTGAACGTGTAGGTAAATCTTGTCTTCTAATGTTGGCGAAGGCTTCGTTTTTATCCGGGCGATGCGTTCATCAAATTTATGTTTTGTCAGCGAGTTGAACGTAACGAAACTGCCGTCGCTCAAAAAGCCTTTGACTTCCATCAAATGGTCGCGGGTGCTTCCGTAAATAATTGAGTTCGAGCCGCAGGAATTATTCCCGACCATTCCGCCAATCATTGCACGATTAGCGGTGGAGGTTTCTGGGCCGAAGAATAAGTTGTACTTTTTCAAAAAGATGTTCAGTTCGTCCCGAACCACACCGGGCTGCATTCTCACCCAAGATTCTGCTTTGTTTACTTCGAGTATTTTTGTGAATGTGCGGGAGATGTCCACCACAATTCCGCTGCCTACAACTTGCCCCGCTAAAGAGGTTCCGGCGGCACGGGGTATGAGCGTAAGTTTGCGTTTGTTTGCAAACTCAATAAGATTTTTTATATCATTTTCAGTTTTTGGAATTGCTACCGCAAGCGGTAATTCACGGTAAGCGGAAGCATCCGTTGCGTACAGCGTTCGCA
>JANQUM010000393.1 GCA_030731175.1 Spirosomataceae bacterium | reverse complement strand
TTCCCAACCTGATTTTTACCCGTGATATCGGCATCGTGGTAAACGATCATATAATACTAAACAAACCCGCAAGATTGGCTCGTTCGCGAGAGTCATTATTAGCCAAGTACGTCTTCTTCAACCACCCGCTTTTTGAAAACCTACGGGGCAAAATCATTGAAATTGAAGAAGACGAGATGCACTTTTTACTACCCGAAGACGAGCAAGCATTGAAACTCGAAACCCTTGAAGGCGGAGACGTCATGATGGTTGCCCCGAATCACTTAATGATCGGAATTAGCGAACGCACAAGCGTGGAAGCAGGTCGGCAGATTATAAAAAAGCTTTTTGCTAAGGAAATCGTATCTAAAGTGACGTTGGTCAAAATTCCTGCAAAACGGGATTATATGCATATTGATACTATTTTTACACAAGTAAAACGCAACGTTTGGGTACTGCTTGCTTCACTCGGAAAAACGGGCGATTTCCGTAACCGAGAATCGGTTTGGGAGGAACTCGGTCAGCGAAATACGCAAGAAGAAATCACCATTCGTCAGTTTTATTTGGAAGGAGGAAAGACAAAAAATCGTACGTTTTTGAATCTTGAAGATTTGCTTACCGATATTTCTGTAACAGATCTTAAATCTGAAGAAGCAGTAAAATTCATTTATTCAGGAAACAACGTTTTCCCTTACGGAGAACGTGAGCAGTGGACGGATTCCTGCAATTTACTGGTTGTAAAAGAAGGCGTGGCAATTGGCTATGACCGTAACGACCACACTTCTGTTGCTTTTAAAGAAGCTGGTTTCGACATTATTACTGCGGCTGATTTGTTAACAAAATTTGAAAGCGACGAGCTTTCGCCCGATACAATAGAGAATACCATCATCTTGTTACCGTCGGCGGAGTTATCACGAGCAAGGGGTGGAAGCCACTGCATGAGCTTACCGATTCTTCGCGATACTTTATTTTGAAAATTCATTTTGGAACACAATTACTTTGTTAACTTTATACAACCACAATAGCAACTTACTTATTTATGCAAACTCAAGCTACTTCAAATATATTAATGATTCGCCCGGTTCAGTTTCAATTCAACGAAGAAACCGCCGAATCAAACACTTTTCAAGACCCCGCCGTAGCGGAATTGCCCGAATCAAAAACACAAGCCAAAGCCCTTGCCGAATTTGACGAAATGGTAGATCGCCTCCGTTTGGCGGGTGTGAATGTCATCGTCTTCAATGATAATTCTACGCATTACACTCCAGACAGTATTTTTCCAAACAATTGGGTTTCCTTTCATGCCAGTGGAAAGGTAGTACTTTACCCGATGGAAGCGGAAAACCGCCGCATGGAACGCAGAAAAGACATTATTGATGAACTCCAAAAAACGTATAACGTAGAAGTTATCTACGATTTCTCGCATTTTGAATCTGAAAACGAATTTCTGGAAGGAACCGGAAGCTTGGTTTTAGACCGTATGTACCGCAAGGCGTACGCGTGCATATCGAGCCGTACCTCAGAAGTGGTTTTGAAAGCGTGGAAAAAACAAGTGCAAACCTACGATGTAATTTCATTTAGAGCTTTTGGACGCGACGGATTGCCAATTTACCACACAAATGTGATGATGTGCGTTGGGAATACTTTTGCAGTGGTTTGCCTTGAATCTGTAAAAGATTACGACGAACGCTTCGCTCTAAAGCAGCATTTGGAAGAAGATGGCAAAAATATCATTGAGATTTCGATGGAGCAAATGGCAAGCTTTGCAGGAAATATGCTCTTGGTAAAAAAGCAAAACGAAGGTCATTTATTGGTAATGTCAGATACCGCTTATTACTCCTTAACCGATTCTCAATTATCAGAACTCGAAGAATACGCCGAGCTAATTCACTTTGATTTATCAATGATTGAAGCCTGCGGCGGCGGCTCTGCTCGCTGCATGATGGCAGAAGTGCATTTGCCTTTGAAATAACGATTGAGATTGGAGAGATTAGATTGATGATTTGAGAAGCGTAAAAGGCAAATTCAATTAACCAAGGTTACTTTCATTTCTTCTGTCTAAGTCAAGTCTTTCAAAGAAACCGGCTCTACCATAATTACTTCCTCTTTGTCCACAATTACTTGTCCGGGAGCTAAACCTTTAGCTTTCCGGACAAATTTTTTGGGCGTAACAATAACCGGCACGAGCCCTTCGGTGCGGCGTTTTGAATTATAAGCGGCAATGCCCGCGGCTTTTTCAATTACGTGCTTTGGAAACGGATTTCCGGCTTGGTATTTCAGCAAAACGTGTGAGCCCGCCGCATCCCGAACGTGCATCCACAAATCTTCCTTGTAAGCGTATTGCTGAATCAGCTTGTCGTTGCTTTTGGCGTTTTTTCCGACCCAAATCTCAAAGCCGTTTAACGTAAATTTATTGAAAGGCAAAACCTTCTCCTCAGCGGCGGTATCACGCATTAAACCGTTATCTTTGATATAGTTACGAAGTTCTTTAACATTATCAATGGCATTAATAGCTTCCACTTGCCCATTAATTTCGGCTAATTTTTGTTCCCGAAGCTCGATGTTTTCGGAGAGTTTATCGGTTTCAATTTTTTCGTTTTTTGATTTACGATAATACCATTCTGCTGTTTTTTGTGGCGATAAGTCGGGTTTCATTTTTACCGAAACCAACTCGTTTTCACCGTAAAAATTTTCCAGTTCTACCGCTTCAAGCCGCTCTTCAATTTGGTGCATGTTTGCCATAATCAAGTGGCCTTTTTGCTCATTTGAAAGTCCTTCTTCGATGCGTTCGAGGCGTTGGTAACTTGAATCAAGGTACGCATCAGTTTGCTTTTTCTCCTTCAAAAGTTTCCGCAAAACCACCGCTTTTTGCTCTGATAAATAACCTGTGTGACTGTATTTGACAAAAAAGGCGTTTGATGCCTCAATCGGATTCGTAAATATTGCCAAACTGTCCTGAAAAGGAACTAAAGAAAGGTTGAGTTCGCCGTTAAATTCGATGATTTGATACACCGGATTTTCAAGAATATTTAACGTTTCCAAAATGATTTTCCACTTCGCTGCTAAATCCGTTGATTCGTCAAAATTCTGCTGTTCTAAAAAAGCTGCCACAATTTTC
>JANQUM010000392.1 GCA_030731175.1 Spirosomataceae bacterium | reverse complement strand
ATCCGTGATTCGGGTGTGAATCATCTGCGAATACAAACCGATTTTTGAGGGTAAACTCAAATTATAATTGAGCGTAATATTATCCATTCGCAGGTTTCTTTCAATCAAATCTGCGGTGAAAGTCTGCAACTCTTGATTGAATTTAGCTTCTAATTGTTGGAAACGACCTAATTTCCAAAACGTGACTACTTCACCAAATACATGGTTTTTGGTTGCCGTTGAAAGCACGGTAGCTTCGCCGCCAATTTTGAGAAATGGTTTCCATTGGTAGTGAGAACCCGCACCAATTTGATTAACACTTAGTTTACCAAGACCATTTTCTAACACCACATTTTCTGCGGTTCTGTGGTTATAAACTACGTAAGTTTGTAGTTGTGGCGTTGGGTCAAATGTGCCTTTAAATTGGTAATTTTGAGAAATATTTCCGCCGTTATCCCGACTAAAAAACACATGCGAATTTAACGCAGGATCATGAGCAATTTGCAACCTTTCAAGAAATTGCAGAGCGTCTCGTTGATTTGGATAATAATCAAGCGTTTTCCGAACAAAAGCGTAAGCATCTTTGTCCATTCCTTGAGCATGTTTGGCATCAGCGAAACCGAGGTTTCCGTCGAAAGAACTGGGGACATCTCTTAAAAGAGTTGTGTAGTAATTTGCCCCTTTCCCGAAACTTTTACTCCATATACTTAACCTGCCATAAGCAGAAAGAACCTCGTTATTTTCAGGATATTCACTTGATAATTTATTGAGTAGTCTGAAAGCTGCTTTGAAGTCTTTGTTCCAGCCGTAAGCGTTTACCAACCCAAGGTTTGCACTCAGCCGATTGGTTGAGTCAGCGTACATAACTGCTTGTTTTGCCCATTGCATTGCAATTTCGGGGTTCTTTTGTGAATTAGCCGTTGCTGACAAACCGAGTAAACCTGTTATTTTCTTTTCTGGAATACCAACAATTTTATTGTAAACCAACTTGGCATCGTCAAACCGTTTTGCGGTAGTTAATACTTGAGCCTTATTGAGCAGAGCATCCACGTCAAGAGCATCGTTTTTCAAAATAGCATTATACAAATCTAACGCCTCGTCAAAAGCACCGTCATTAGCGAGTTGACTTGCTTTTCCTAAACGCATAAATTTTTGACTTGTCAGAGCATTTGCGTTACCGTTTTGGACGCCCAACGCTTTTCCGACGTAGGTCAACGCATCATCATACAGTTTGTTTTCTGAATAGGCATTCGCCAAGCCTAACAACGCCGCGAAGTTATCGGGCTTTCGTTCGGCTAATTCTTCATACAGCGTAAGTGCCTCTTTGTATTCTTTGCCCCACATGTGGGCTTCCGCCATATTTAGGTCAATTTCAAAATCACCTTGGAAATCTGACTGTAGATCATTAAAAACTTTTTTCGCCTTATCTGGGCTTCCCGATAAACCAATTCCTCGTCCATAGCAAAGTCGAGCGGTTTTATTGGTTGAGTCTGTATGATCGAGGTAATCTTTAAAAAAAACTGCGGCATCTGAAAACTGCCCAGTTTCCAGCATTTTGAAGCCAGGTTGAAGCGGACTTTGAGCTGATAAAATTGCTGGAAATAAGGTCAAAAATAACCAGTAAGTGAGTTTCTTAATTTTCATGTAAATTATTTCTCCGTTGCCAAAGCCACGATATTAGTGTTAGTCCGGTCAAAAAACCGCTAATTGAAATCACTAAAAGTTGCTCAGTAGGTTTTTCTGCAGGAACACCAATGGCGTAACGAATTACAACTGCGACGCCTGAAACAATCAAAACCGAGAACCAAAATGCCACAATTTGTGGTCTTTCAATTACCCATAATTCCGAATCAACTTTTACTGTAAATAAGAGCGTCAAAAATCCTGCCAATCCTACTATTGAGCTGCTTAGCTGGAGTGCTTCATACACGGGCAGATTTTTTCCAAAAATAATTATATTTTCAAGTAAAAAGTCAGCGTAAAACGGGCTGACGTAATTCGGGGCGTGCGTGAAGTTATCCCATAAAAAATGAGTAAAAATGCCCAAAAGCACCGAAATAACAACCTTCAGAACGTTTTTCTTAAAATACAGAAGCCAATTTTCATTTGCATATTTGTAAAACCTTACGTACAAAAATGTGGGCAAATGCTGAATTAGGGGTCGTTTTACCACGCCGTGGAAGAGCAAACAAAGTAGAATCGAAACCGGTAAATTGAAAAGAAAAATTCCCCAGAACGTATGCCCCCAAACACCGTAAAGCGTAAAACGAAGAAAAAATTCAAAATCAGGAGCCATACTTCCCATCACTAATCCACTTACTGATAAGTAGTTAGGCGTAAATTTCTTAAAAGGGTAAACCGCAATAGCGTGAGAGAGTGTAAAAGGCATTTGTGTTTTAAATATGAAACACAAAAATAAGCCTTATTTTAGCGTAACCGAATAAATTTTTGCTCTGGCATAATTAAAAATGATGGTACAAATTTTGAGGCATACAATTTAAACAAGCCCAAACGTAAATGAAAGTTTTAGCAGCAGACGACCAACCCATAATTCTTAAATCAATTGAGCATAAGCTTAAAAGCATCGATTTCGAGGTTGTCACGGCTCAAAATGGCGAAGAGGCAATCAAGTTTTTTGATTCAGAAAAACCCGATTTAGTAATATTAGATTTGAATATGCCAATCAAATCGGGTTTTGAAGTCATAGAACATATCCGAAACGAACGCAAAAGCACCGTTCCTGTCATTGTAATGTCTGGAAATGACGAAGAAGCAACCATCGTAAGAGCGTTTAATCTCGGAGCTGATGATTACATAGAGAAGCCAGTTGGCTTAAATGAAGTTGCGGCTCGTGTGAAAAGGCTTTTGAAGATTCCGCTGAACGTTGAAGACCTCCAAAAAGACGATGAAATAAAATCTGCCATTCTGCAAAAACATGGCGTAGGCGTTGTGATACCGTGTTATAACGAAGAGAAAAGGCTTAAAACTGAAAAATTCGGTCACTTTGTGCGAAATAACCCGGGGTATCACGTTTGCTTTGTAAATGATGGAAGTACGGACAATACACTCGAAATTCTAAATAAATTTAAAGAAGGGAAAGAAGGCTCAATTTCTGTTTACAACTGCCTAAAAAATGG
>JANQUM010000391.1 GCA_030731175.1 Spirosomataceae bacterium | reverse complement strand
GTACCAAGATTTTCGTACCAACGAGGTCGGACTTCGTTATTGGGAGAGAATTGCGACCAAATAATTTCGCCGAAATGGTCGTTTTCGTAGCGGTTCCATCCTCCGCCAAAAGTCGTATTCAGTTTGCCGCTGCCCGTGTATTCTAATGACCAAACCGCCCCATAAAAGTGATTATCCAGCCATTTTCTACGAACTAAATCAGTTCGGGTAATGGTTTCGTTACCAATTTCTACGTTCGGCAAACCATAATCACTAAATCTATTATTTTCACGAAATTGCTCGAAATAACCTCTACCATACGTGTAGTGAAGCGTTGGGTTGAAACGCCATTTATCACTTAATTCAAAAGATGAAATTAATTGGTAGTGGTCTTGTTGGTAATTATCTACTTGATTATCGTAGTTATACGGATTAAATCTTCGCCCCCTTTCTAATAAATTCTGCTTGTAATCTTCTCCTAAAAAGTTACGGTCAACGTACGCATTTACGCCTACTAAATCTCCCGTGGCTACGCTTTGCGGCACGCCTTCCCACGCTTGTTGGGTTACTTCCTGACCCGAAAATACATTGAAACGCACGAAACTTTTTTCGCCGTAATATCCACCCGAAACGTAGAACGATTTTAGGTTAGAAGCCGAGCGGTCAATAAAACCATCAGACACGATACGAGACAAACGGGCATCCACCACGAAGTGATTATTTATCAAACCCGTACTTGCCAAGACGTTGGTTTTGAGCGTATTAAACGAACCAACCGAAACGTTGGTTTCGCCGTAGGCTTCACGTTCGAAACCTAACGTATTTACGTTGATACTCGCCCCGAAGGCTCCCGCTCCGTTGGTGGAAGTTCCTACTCCCCGCTGAATTTGCATACTTTGTACGCTCGAAGAGAAATCTGGCAAATTCACCCAAAAAACGCCCTGCGACTCCGAGTCGTTATACGGAACACCGTTGAGCGTCACGTTGATTCGCGTTGCGTCTGTCCCCCGAATTCTGATTCCAGTATAACCAATTCCCGCCCCAGCGTCAGAATTGACCACAACCGAAGGCGTTTGATTTAACAAAAACGGAATGTCTTGCCCGAGGTTTTGTTTCTGAATTTCCTTTTTAGATAAGTTTGAAAACGCCATTCCCGTTTTATTGGTCGCACGGGTTGCCCGAACAATAACTTCATCTAACTCATTGATTTTCAGCGAATCCTGAGCCTTTGCAGTTAACAATGAACAGCTAACAGTTAGCAGGAGGATTAAAACCGTTTTTAGTTTTCGGTTTATGGTTTTCGGTTTAATGTGTAAGCTCCGAGGGAGTGAAATGTTTGAAGAAAAAATAAAAAATGTGTTCATAGAAATTTTAAAAATTTACTACAAAACAGCTAAAGGAGCAAAACGCCGTCGTATGGTTTAACGATTCAGTTTTACTAACGAATGGAAGAAAGCCCGTGCACTGGCTCGCCTCTCAAAATCCCTTCGACGGTACTAACCGCATCAGGTTCGTTGGGTATGATCTCAGCCCGATTGGTAGGGCACCCCTTTTTGAGATTTCTATGCAAAGGTAAACGGTTTTTTGGTTTATAGTGTTTAACTTTAAAAATAATAAGGCGTTAGATACGCCCGAAAAAGCTAATCTTTATACCACTTTTTATATGAATCAATTTATGGTAACGTTTGAGTTGCCCATTCCGTTTACAACTGACTTTATCGAGTTGATTCCCGAACAGCGGGATGTTATTAATACTTTGTTGGCGGAACAAAAAATACAATCTTACTCGCTCTCCATGAACCGTGATAAACTTTGGTGCATGGTAAATGCAAGCAGTAAATACGAGGTTGTCAACATTGTGAATACTTTTCCACTAATTGACTATATGCCTTACGAGGTTTCGGAATTGATGTTCCACAATGTGGCGACGATTCAAATTCCCGCTTTTTCGTTGAATTGATATAGCCTTTTTCGTTGAATATTTAATTAACGAATAGTTATCATCGCGTTAAATTTCGTTTATCAGGCATTAAAGAGTAATTTTGAAGTTACTTCTTTGTGAACCTTTTTTAGCCTCTGATGACCAAGACACGGAAAATTGCAGTACTTCCCCTTTTTGCATTAATTATATTTAGCTGGGTTCATTTAGCCCCCATTTCTCCGCTAAATTCTGACGATGCCGCTTACCTCAATGAGCAAGAGCAATGGGTTGAAAGCACGATTGCAACAATGGATATTGACCAAAAAATCGGTCAGTTATTCGTTATTGCCGCTTATTCTAACCGTCAGGAAAGTAGCTATCAAGAAATAGAAAGACTCATTCAAAATTACCACGTTGGCGGGATTCTGTTTTTTCAGGGAACGCCCGTTCAACAGGCAATTCTGACAAATCGCTACCAAAACGCTTCGAAAATCCCGCTTTTTATTACAATTGACGCCGAGTGGGGTTTAGGGATGCGGCTTGACAATACAATATCGTTTCCGAAAAACATCACCCTCGGAGCAATTCAAGACGACTATTTGGTGGAATTGATGGGTGAAGAAATTGGCAAGCAATGCAAGCGGCTGGGCATTCACATAAATTACGCTCCCGTGGTTGACATCAACACCAACCCCAATAACCCCGTAATTAACTACCGTTCGTTTGGCGAGTCTAAATTTAATGTTGCAACTAAAGCCGCCGCTTACGCCCGCGGTCTGCAACGGCAAAACGTGCTGGCGAGTGCCAAGCATTTTCCTGGTCATGGCGACACCGGATCGGACTCGCATTTTTCGATGCCAGTTATCAATAAATCAAAGAAACAACTTACCGAAACCGAGCTTTTCCCATTTCAATACCTGATTTCCGATAGCGTCTCGAGCGTCCTGACGGGGCATTTGTACGTACCGAGCCTCGACAACGGAACGAACCGTTCGGGGACGGTTTCTAAGAAAATCGTAACCGATTTATTGAAGGGTGAAATGGGTTTTAATGGGCTTGCCATTACGGATGCTCTCGTGATGCAAGGGCTAACAAAGTATTATGGAAACGGCAACGCCGAACTCGAAGCCTTCAAAGCAGGAAATGATTTATTGCTTCAACCGAAAAGCCTGCCAACCGCTTTCAACCGCATGAAATCGGCGTTGGCAGATGGCGAAATTAACAGTTATGAAATAGACGAACGGGTGCGAAATATTCTTCGCTCGAAATATTGGGCGGGTTTGAGCAGACAACAGCCCGTAGATTATAATAACTTAGAAAGCGACCTCAACAACGCCGATGCTCAGCAAATCAAAGTCGAGCTCTTTAATAACGCCGTTACCATCGTGCATAATGATAACGAACTATTGCCTTTCGTCAATCTTGATACCACCCGTTTTGCGAGTATTTCGATTTCTCCGGGACGAGATAGTAAATTTATCGAATCGCTGAACCAACACGCTGATTTTAAACACTTTACCATCCCTTTTAAACCCTCAAAAAATAGCGATTGGAACGGCGTTGTTGCACAAGCGGCAGCTTACGATGTGGTAGTCATCGGGATTCACGATACAAACAGCATTCGGTCGAGAAATTATGGCATGACTCCCGCCACGGTGAGTTTAATAAACAAACTCAGCGAATCCACAAAAGTGGTGGTTTGCATGTTCGGAAATCCGTACGGGCTTCGGTTATTCAACTCATCAGAATACCTCGTTTGCGGTTACGAAGACGAGCCGGAAGCTCACCAAGCGGTGGCTCAGGTATTATTTGGGGCATTGCCCGCCCGCGGCACGTTGCCCGTAACGGTGAATAAATCAATGGAAGTGGGCGACGGCATTTTAACGGCGAGCCTCAAAAGATTTCATTACGAAGCCCCGGGAAAAGTGGGAATTAACCTCAATTCGCTGCAAGAAATAGACGCCATCGCCGAAGACGGAATCCGGCAGGGAGCGTATCCGGGTTGTCAGGTTTTAGTGGCGAGAAAAGGAGCCGTAGTATTTCATAAATCGTACGGAAACTTGCGGTACGACGGCAACGAATCTGTAACCAACGAAACCATTTACGATTTGGCTTCGCTAACGAAAGTTTCGGCAACGCTTCAGGCCGTTATGTATTTGAACGAACGAGGCGAAATTGACCTCAACCAAACGGCAAGTTATTACCTGCCTGAACTTCGGGGAACAAACAAAGAAGATATGCTTGTCGGTGAAATTTTGATGCACCAAGCAGGGCTGAAATCTTTCATTCCGTTTTGGGTAAATACCAAGAGCAGCGGCGGGGCTTTTGATAGCCAATTTTACGCCTTTCGTCCAAATCAGGATTACTTGCAAGTGGCGGATAACCTCTATATTAAGCCTTCTATCAAGGAAGACGTCTGGAAATGGTTGATTGAATCTTCGCTCAATAATCGGGAATCCCGACAAGGTGGTTACCGCTATTTATACAGCGATTTGGGTTTGATTATGCTGCAACGTGTGGTAGAAAAAGTAACCAATATGCCGCTCGACGAATTTACGACACAACACTTCTACGAACCGTTGGGAATGGTGACTACTACATTTAATCCGTTGCAAAAATTTCCGACAGAACGCATCGCCCCAACGGAATACGACAGGGTATTTCGGGGAACTTCGATACAGGGAACAGTACACGACCCCAACGCCGCACTTTTGGGCGGAGTGGCTGGTCACGCCGGATTGTTCAGTAATGCGTGGGACCTCGCGAAACTCTTTCAGATGAACCTACAACGGGGTTTTTACGCCGAACGCAGCTACCTTTTTCCCGAAACGGTCAGCCATTTTTCTAATAATTATTCTACCAAAAGTCACCGGGGTTTGGGCTGGAACCGCCCGACGGGAGAAGACCAATCAAGCGTGGCTTCTATGGCATCTTCGGCAACTTATGGGCATACCGGTTTTACCGGAACGGTGGTGTGGGTTGACCCGCAGCAAGACCTCATTTTTATCATGCTCTGCAATAGAGTTTATCCCACAGTAAACAACAGAAAACTGGCTCAATTGCAAATCCGAAGACGGATGCACGAAGCGGTTTACAATTCGATTATTTATTCGTGAGGGATTGAATATTTCTCAATTACACTCCATTCAACTTCTTCACGCCCAAATACAGCGGGTAACTAATTGCAAGGAATATCAAAGCGAATTTACTGCTGTTCAGGTCGTTCACAACTGCACCAATCAAGAACAATAACGACACAATCAGTAATCCGATAGGAACGTACGGAAAGCCCCATATTTTGTATGGGCGTGGCAGATTGGGTTCTATTTTTCTAATTTGAACCACGGAAGCGAAGCCGGCGGCGTAGCTCATCACGAAGAAAAACGTGGCAATATCTGAGAGAATAGCACAGGTATCTTTTCCGCTCATTATCAACAAGATAGAGCAAATAATGGTTAGTGGCATTGCCACCGAAGGCGTTCCTCCCTTGTTTACTTTTTGAGCGGCTTTCAGGAATAACCCGTCGCGGCTCATGCCGTAAATTACCCGCGGAGCAAACATGGTTTGGGCATTCACCATTCCTAAAATTGAGAGCATTAAAAAGAGCGTCACTATTTTGGCAGATTGCTCGCCAAAGAGCAACAAGATGGCATCTGCGGCAGCGAGCTTAGAATTAGCCAGTTGATCCATTGGTAACACGTAAAGTATGGCGGCGTTCACCAATAAATAAATAAATACAATGAGTAACACGCCGCCCATCATTGACTTCGGTAAATTCTTGGCGGGATCGGTATTTTCTTCGGCGAAATAAGCGGCGGTATGCCAGCCGTCAAATGTGTAAAATACTGCTTGCAGAGCTGTGATAATGCTCAAAATAAGAGCTGATTTCTGAACGTTTCTGGTGGTTTCCACAACCTGTGATTGCGGTACGTCGCTTCCGTAAATAAAGCAGATTAGCACAAAGGCAAGCAAGCCGATGGCTTTCAGAAACGACATTATTTCTTGCGAACGCCCGCCCGATTTTGTTCCTAATAAATGGAAACCCATCAATAAAATTAATATCGATATCGCGGTAAGTCGTAAGTATTCATTCACTTGAGGTAGCAGCAGGGCGATGTATTCGCTCATGGTGTAAGCCCCGAAACCCAATGCTGCCACCGTGCCGAGCCAACTTGTGATACCCGTAAGGAAACCGAAGTAATTTCCGAACGCACGCCGTGCGTAAACGTACCAAGCTCCCGCCTGTGGCATGGAAACGCCCAATTCAATAGCACACATTACACCTAAAACGGCGTAAATACTGACCGCCACCCAAATGCCCATAATTAACCACGGGTCGCCGAGTTGTTCGGCAATTGGTCCAGGTTTACGGAGAATCCCCGTTCCGATGGTTCCCCCAACGGTCACGGCAATGCCGAAACCGACACCGAGGAGTTTTAGTAATTGATTTGAGGGGGCGGGGTTATTCATAAAATTTCTGAAAGAGGTTATCCTCAAAAATATGCAATTATTACTGTTGAACAATTAATGGTAACTTTTTTCGCTAATTTAGTTGTTCTGTGCAACGGTTGACGCTTTGCGTGCATCTACTGAACTAAACCATTAATACACAAATTATGAAAAAGCTATTGTTTACCCCTTTACTATTTCTTTCGTTAGCGGTCTTCGCTCAAAAAAATATCAGTGCGGAGGAAATTTTCAGGATGATTGATTCGGGAGAAGAAGTCACGATGAGCGATGCAGTAATTACCGGAACGTTGGATTTGACCGAGCTTTCTAATAAAGAAAAAGTGAACGGGAAAAGCGATTACGCAGAGTACAAAAGCTACGTAAAAGCCCCGCTTACCTTCAAAAACTGCGTTTTCAAAGACGATGTAATTGCCTACAAAAACCTGCAAGACGGGAAAGATTATAAGTCAAAAAATGTAACAGTTACGTGGAATGGAAAAAGCGAAACCCATACTGCTAACTTTGAAGAAGCGGTTGTTTTTGAGAACTGCGTTTTTGAAGGAGCGAGTGAATTTAAGTACTCTAAATTCAATGAAGCGGTGAACTTCGAAGGAACAATGTTTAGTGAAGAGGCCAATTTCAAATACGCTAAATTCAAAGAATTGGTTGGTTTCGGGAACTGCTCTTTTGATAGTGAGGCAAATTTCAAATACGCTGAATTTTCTCAGGATGCTGATTTTTTCAAAAATCGTTTTAACGATTATGCCAACTTTAAATACGCCAAATTTGGCAGCCGCGTAACATTCAAAAAGTCATCGTTCGGAGATTACGCAGATTTTAAGTACACCCAAATCGACAAGGAAGCTGTCTTCACTGATGCCAGTTTTTCTTCTGACCCAGACTTCAAATACACTAAGGGAAAACGTTTTATGAATTGATTGCGGAGGTTTCGGCAACAAGAAAACCTATGATGCTTTCAAAACATCATAGGTTTTTTTGTGCTTTGCAATTGGTTTTTTGTAGCTGTTGGCTGTGCTTTTACTGTACCCCCAATTCATCCACCAACGCACTAAGAACCCGCTTGATTCCATCGCCTTGCCATTCAGATTTGAAGTCAAATTCTTTGATTTCAGTAATTTCGGCGGCTGATTTTCCGGCGGCTTTTTGCTTCGCAACAAAATCGTGAGCCTGTTGCAAATACGTTCTGAACGCCATTAAATCGGCTTTCTTTCCAGTAATGTCAAAGCCGTCTCCTGAATGTCCGAACACGTAAAGCGTTTCGGAATCAAATTTGTTGGCGGCTTTTTCTAACACGTCAATCCAACTTACTACAGATGCTCCCGCTGAGCGATCAATGTACGGGTGCCGACGATTGAAAAGCATATCACCGGTGTGTACAATATTGGCTTTCTCAAAATGTACGAAGCTGTCGCCGTCTGTGTGTCCCGCTCCCAGGTAGTGCATTTTAATCGTTTCTTTTCCCGATTTCCCTTTCCAGGAATCAGCAAAAGTAATATCAGGAAAAACGTTTTTATCTACCGAATTTGACTTTTCAGCGTTTGCCAGTTGGTTCTTTTTAGAATTCTCGTGAGCTACAAAATGTTCCGCCAAACCCTTGAATGCAATATTCCCCGACGTATGATCGCCGTGGTGGTGCGTATTTATAACGTGTTTGAATGGTTTAGATGATGTCTTCTTCAACGCCTCAATCAAATGATTAGATTGATCAGGAAACTGAGTGTCAACAACTGAGATCCCGTCTTTGGTTTGCAGGTAAGCAATTGTGCCGCCACGCTCAGTAAAGATGCCCACACCACCGCGAAGTTCCCGCATTTCAAACGGATCTTTATTAAATAGCTGAGCAAATAATTGCGGTGAAAAAAGTGCCGCTCCGGCAGTTCCTAAAGCGGTATTTTGAATAAATTTTCTACGGTTCATGTTTGTGCTTATTATAACTTCTTACTCAAAGGTAAAAAGCCCTTCGTTTAACGCTTCCAGAGCAGCATTTTTGTCTTTACTATCAACTAATAAAGACATATTATGTTCGGATGCCCCATAAGAAATCATACGGATTGGAATGTCTTTCATTGCTTCCAAAACCCTGATGGCAATGTTTGGTTTATCGGCAAGAAAACTACCTACGATACAAATAATTGACTGGTCTTGGTCGCTTTCTTCCAAGTCTGCAATTTGCCCAAGCATTTTCGATATTTTATCCAAATTCTCGTTGTTGTCAATTGTCACCGCCACAGATACTTCTGAGGTGGTAATCATGTCAACAGGCGTTTTGAATTTCTCGAAAATTTCGAATACTTTTCGTAGAAAACCGTATGCATTCAGCATTCGGGTAGAGTGGATATAAATCGCTGTAACGTTATCTTTTGCAGAGATAGCTTTAATTCCGGCAGAGGAAGTCTGAGTTTTGGAAATAACTGTACCGGGAGCACTTGGCTCCATCGTATTTTTTAACCGAACCGGAATGTCCCGTAATTTTGCGGGATTTATGGTGCTTGGATGCAAAATTTTTGCCCCGAAATAAGCAAGTTCAGCAGCTTCTTCAAAAGTCAATTCTCGAACCGGAAACGTACGTTTCACGATGCGAGGGTCATTATTGTGCATGCCATCAATGTCTGTCCAAATCTGAATTTCTTTCGCCCGCACCGCCGCTCCAATCAGCGATGCCGTGTAGTCAGATCCGCCACGTTTTAGGTTATCAACTTCACCCCGTGGGTTGCGGCAAATAAAGCCCTGCGTTACGATGATTTTTTTGTCTTCGTGGAAAGCCAGAAGTTCTTTAAGGCGGTATTCTATTTCGCTCAAAATTGGCTCGTTGTCGGCATCAATTCGCATGAATTCGAGTGCCGGAAGCAATACTGATGAAATTTTTTGCTCTACCAAATAAGCGGCAAAAATCTGAGTCGAAAGCAATTCTCCTTGAGCAACAAGCATTTTATCGTGCTTGATAGTAAAAGGTTTAATTGTTGTCAAAGAGCGAATATGATTGAATTCGTTTTCGATGATAGCGTTACCTTTCTTTAGCCCTTCTTTGGTTGTAAAAAGTTCACTAACGAAGGTTTCGTAATGCGTAAAAAGCTCATTAACGTGCTTTTCTGCTGCTATATCTTCATTTTTCTTAGCCGCTTCGCCAATCATCAAAAGTGAATTGGTAGTACCCGATAAAGCGGATAATACCACTATTTTTTGTTCGTCGTCAGAAGTGACGAGTTGCTGAATTGATTTCATCCGCTCGGGCTTCCCGACGGATGTTCCTCCAAATTTCCAAACTTGCATATATGTTGTTTTTAAGCTTTTTGCTATTGTTACCTACTTATTCTAAACGAGTGTTTAGCTACGCAAAACTAAAGTATACAGCGATGTTTTATTGATTTACAACGAAAATTTTGTGGTAAATTCTGTAATAGTTAACCTCAATATAACGGGTTTTTAGAATAATCTACGTAATTGTTATTAATTGAACCCTAATCAGAATGCCGCCCTAAACCCCAGCCCTATTCCCGATTGAAGAGAGCAAAAAATGATGCACGTTAATCAAATGTCTTCACCGAATCTGCCGAAAGTCGGTTGATTTCTTTGAGTTCGGCGGGGGTTAAATTACGCCATTTGCCAACTGGAATATCAAGACTGACATTTATTATACGGGTGCGTTTTAGTTTAGTGACGTGGTAATCGAAGTATTCGCACATTCTACGAATTTGGCGATTCAGCCCCTGCGTCAGGGTGATTCTGAACTGGTTTTTACTCATTTGCTGAACTTTACATTTGCGGGTGACAGTTTCGAGAATCGGAACGCCATCTCCCATTTTACGGATAAAATCTCCGGTGATGGGTTTATTTACAGTTACGATGTATTCCTTCTCGTGATTGTTTCTCGCCCGAAGAATTTTATTCACAATGTCGCCGTCGTTAGTCAGAAAAATCAGTCCTTCGCTCATTTTGTCTAATCGCCCGATCGGGAAAATGCGTTTCGGATAATTTATGAAATCAATGATATTATCTGGTTCTACTTTCGTGTCTGTTGTGCAAACAATGCCAACGGGCTTGTGAAACGCCAAATAAACGAATGCTTCGTTGGGCTCATTAATTCGTTTATCGTCAACGGTTACAATATCATCCGCCCCGACTTTCGTTCCCATTTCAGGAACTTCTCCGTTAATTTTCACTCGCCCTGCTTCAATGAGTTTATCGGCTGCCCGTCGGGAGCAATAACCCACTTCGCTGAGGTATTTGTTGATGCGTGTTTTTTGTTCTTCCATGATTGGGGGCAAAATTAAGCAAGATGTGAGAGATTAGATAGGAGATTTGAGATTGCGTGAGAAGTTTTAAAATAATTGAGGAAATATGTAGCTTTACTCCTCTGTAAAAAAGGTTGTTCAAGAATGTCGAACACTGATAAAACGGATACTTAGTAACACGGATTTTACTGATTTTTTTTCGTGTTCTGTTAACGATAAATTAGTACTTACCGCACAAAAAAAGACACCCTTTAAAAGGTGCCTTTTAGTAAACATATACTGATTACAAAATCAGCCAATATTTTAGTATTTAAACGGCTTTCCGCCTGCCATAACTTCCTGCGTCTTTTCGTCGAAAGTTACTTTTAAACCCGTGCGGTAAGCGGCGGTTGCCATGATATTGGCAATTGAGTGTTGGTATCCGGCTTCAATTGGTCCGTTAGTTTTAGCACGGCTGCGTACGCATTCCATCCAATTTCTCATGTGAGCAGAAGTGAGCGGATCGCCGCCCGTATTTGCTCCGGCTTCTACCTTTAAACCTGGTAATTTCTGTGCGGACAGCAGATTCGGTTGCATATTCATTGCATCGGCAAACTCCTTCGTTAGTCCACCTTCAGATGTTATTTCGTTGGTGTCGAGGTTTATCATGCCGCCGTTTGAGTAGTACAATTCTTTCGTTCCTCCGGCCGAATTTGAGAAGCGACTTTGGAATAATACCTGAAAACCCTGCGTCATATCATCGGCGGGGCCATAATCAAAAGTCACTGCGAAGGTGTCTGGGTTTGTGCGTCCGTCTTTCCATTGGTAAATGCCGCCGTTTGCGGTGGCACTTCGTGGATGACCAAGACCGCTAAACCAATGAACAGTATCAATTTGGTGGCTCATCCATTGCCCCGGTATGCCCGAAGAATACGGCCAGAACAAACGATATTCTAAGTATTTACGTGGGTCAAATGCCGTTTTCGGGCGGTTGAGTTGGTACTTTGTCCAGTCTAAATCTTCCTGCTTACATTTTGCAACTAAATCAGGTCTTCTCCATCTACCCGGCTGATTTACGTTCCACATTAGCTCTACCATTGTGATTGGTCCAAAACTGCCGTCTTGAATAAATTTCGCGGCTTCGTGGTAATTTGGCCCGCTGCGGCGTTGTGAACCAATTTGGAAAACGTTTTTCGATGCTTTCGCCGCTTTCAGAATGCCCCGGGCATCTTCCATGGTTTCGGCAAGGGGCTTTTCGGCGTAAACGTCTTGATTTGCCTGCAACGCCTGCACTGAGTGGATAGCGTGCTGAAAATCGGCGGTGCTAATTATGACGGCATCAGTGGTTTTACTATCGAGCAATTGCTCGTTGTTCATGTATTCTTTTACGCCGTTTCCGAATTTCCCACGTAAGTGAGCCAAACCTTCTTCTCGTCTAATTTTCCATAGATCTGAAACTCCCACAATCTCAAAATTGAGTTCTTTGTTGTGGTTCTCAAAACCAGGCAAAAGCGAGTTTTTGAAACGATCTGAAAAGCCCAAAACGCCTACTCTAACGCGGTCATTTGAGCCAATTATTTTGGCGTAGCTACTTGCCGAAAAGCTCATGGCGGCTCCGGCTAAAACGGACTTTTTGATAAAATCTCTTCTATTTGTGTTCATAGTTTTTAAGTTAATGTGTTGTTGTGTTATTGAGTTTCCTATTTTAACTATGTTGAAAAAAACAATGAATTATAACCACATAGGCACAGTAGGAAACATAGAAAACTTACTAAGAATGTTTCCCCTTATGGATTAGGGCTTAGTTTTCTCACCTTCAAACTTTTAAAATGCACTTCGTCACCATGGTCTTGGAGAAGTAAATGCCCGGTTTCTGATAAGCCGAAACCGTCAAAATCTGCGTACTTGCTTCGTGCTACGAGAGCTTGGTAAATATTATCGCCCCGATTATACTCAATTACTTTAAAGCCGTTTAACCAGTGTTGAACCGTATTGTCAGGCATTACCACTACTCGACCTTGATTCCATTCGCCAATTTTTTTCTGGAAACGTTCCCCTTGTTTTATCGACGGAATCAAGTCATAAAGCGAAGCCAAGGTGCGATTTCCAACAACGCCCATTTTTGCGTCGGGGTGTTTTTCATCGTCAAGTATTTGAAATTCAAGGCCAATTCCTGACTTTCCGCCGGAGTTGAATTTTTCGTCCACAAAATACTTTACGCCAGAGTTTGCACCTTCGGTTAGTTTAAAGTCAAATTTGAACTCAAATGCACCGTATTTTTCTTTTGTAACAATATCATTTCCAGTTTCTGAGCCGTCAGATTTTCCAATGTGAATTTCGCCGTCAACGGCGTTCCAACGCTTAGAAGGCATGGTTAGCTGACCGTAACCACGCCATTTCTCGAAGCTATTTCCATCAAAAAGCAGCTCAAATCCTTGTTCTTTTTCTTGAGCCGAAAGGTCATTTTTCACGAGATTTACAACGTAAGTGTCGTCTAATGGCTCAGTTTTAATATCGCTTCCGGTCTGAATTTTGATGTTTTTCCATTTTACTTCCGTACCTGCTTTTGCCTCTTCAGGAATGGCGTGTACCTGTAAACAAATAAAGCCTTCGGCGGTCATATTATCAATCAAATGAGCACACGGAATACCGTTGATAAACGTTCGGATTGTGTTTCCTACGGCTTCAATTCGGTACTTATTCCATTCACCTTTTTTGAATGCTTTTTGTCCTGCCGGATTTAGCGTTAGCGGGTATAACCAACCTCGGCGGCCTTCGTCGTAAATTCCACCCGACCACGCTCGGTCAGACGGGTCAATTTCCATCTGATAACCATGTACTCTTCCTTTCTCGTAATCGGGCTTTGAAAGGCTACGAAATTGAATTCCTGAATTCATGGAATTATCCACCATTAATTCTAATTCTAAAACGAAATCGCCGTAGTTGTTTTCGGTAGTCATGAATGAGTTTGGCGTTCCATGTACTGTTCTTCCCACAATCTCTCCGTTTTCAATACTGTATTTCGCTTCGCCGTTTAGCTGTTTCCAGCCGTCGAAATTTTTGCCGTTGAATAAAGGCTTCCAGCCGTCGGCTTTTTCCTGTTTAGTTACTTGGGCAAAAGTGGTTACGGAAAGAAATATGCACGCTGATAAAAATGCGTAAAAATTAACAAGACGTTGTTTTCTCATCTTCAATAGTTAGGTGGATTAAGTTGTGTTGGGAATTTGGAAAAATGTATGCGAATTTAAAAATAAAAGCTCTCAAATCAGGTGTCTTGAGAGCTTTTTGGCAGGTTGAACAAATAGTTTTTTATAAATAAAGTGATAGTTTTCATTTGTTGAGTACAAAATTGATGAATAAATAAAAAAAGTGCTACCTTTTTTTTGACGAGTTATGGTGTTTTTATGACCTCATTCCAGACATTTTAAGTAAATATTAACTACTTTGGTTCTCTAAACGTCCTTTTTATAAACCCATATGAAGCCTCAATTTCTTAAAATCTCTCCATCGGCGGGTTCGTCATTTAATTTATACGAACAAGATGTGCCTTATTTTGCTACGCCGTGGCATTACCATCCCGAATTTGAGATTGTATTAATCAAAACGAGCGTTGGGAAAAAGTACGTGGGGAGTAATATCTCAGACTTCGAGCCAGACGACCTCTGTATGATTGGTTCGCTTTTACCTCATTTCTATAAAAACACCTCAGATTATTACGCCGAAGGGTCAGCAGACGAGGCGAGTTCATACGTAATTCACTTTCGGGAAGATTGCTTCGGTGAAGCGTTTTGGAAGTTGCCCGAAGTGACGCGGATGCAGGATTTATTGGTGCGGTCGAAGAAAGGATTACAATTTGGAAAGGCAATTGCTTTAAAAGCGAAGCCACTAATTGCCGAGCTTTTTCGCAAAAATGGAGCGGCTCGAATCGTGGCATTTTTACAAGTGATTGAATTATTGAGTGAGACCGAAGACTACGTTTACCTGAATAAGCACTCAATTGAACTCCGCAACGAAGCGGATTCTGACCGAATTAAGAAAGTCTATGAATTTGTGATGCAACACTTTAAAGAAAGTATCTGCCTGAATGATGCCGCCCAACTTGCCAATATGAGCGAGTCTGCATTTAGCCGTTATTTCAAAAAACGTACCCGCCTTACTTTCTCCAATTTTCTGACCGGAGTGCGGGTAGAATATGCCTGCCGGAAGCTACGGGAAACTGAAAAAAGTATCGCCGAAATTGCTTTTGAAAGCGGTTTCAATAACCTTTCTAACTTTAACCGGCAGTTTAAACTATTGAAGAAAATGACGCCTTTTGCTTATAAAAACACCTATTAAAAATAGACGAGGCACAGAGTAATCCCGAATTAGCCAAAAATTAAAAGTTGAAAGACGGCAGCTCGATAAGAACACCGAGTACTACGCTCGATAGCACAATCTAAAAAAAATCGGCTCTAAGCTGAAACTGTTGACGTTGAAACTGACAAAAACATGGCATTTAAATTGGCGGCGGCACTTATGCAAATACTGTTATCACGGGTGATGTACTATATTTTTGGTAGTTTAATAAATATTTTACTCAAATAAGCTCGTAAACAATTAGCTATTAGCGAGTTAGGCAAGTAATAAAACTACTTATTTAATTTACTGCGTTGAATCAATAAGTTCTCGCTTAAAGTTTTTCATAAATTGCTGATTATTAAAATATTAGCACTTTACATTGGGAGTTTCAAATAATCATTTAATCATTCGCAGGATTGGTCTTCAACGCAAATAGTGCGAGTAATTGATGAAATTAATTCGTTTTTCTTCTTCGGGAAAGTTTCAAAATTAATGTAATAGTATAAATGGGAGCCGCATCATCCATTTTTTGTTAAACAACTTACCCATTATCACGGTTAGTAATTAGTGGGTAAAGAATTTTGTGAAAGATGCAACGACGGAGAAAGCCCAAAACCAATTAACGAGACAACATTATGAGCAATTATTCAATAAAAGATTTAGAGCATTTATCTGGTATAAAAGCTCACACGCTTCGTATTTGGGAGCAACGCTACGATATCATCAATCCAAAACGGACGGATACTAACATACGTACTTACGATGACCAAGACCTGAAATTGGTGTTGAATATCGCGTTGCTCAAAGAACACGGGTACAAAATCTCAGAAATTGCCAAAATGTCAAACGATCAGCTCGGTAAAGAGGTGATTTCGATTTCGGATAAAAAGCTCAATTATCCCGATCAAATTCATGCGTTAACTATCGCAATGATTGATTTAGACGAAGAGCGTTTCGAGAAAATCATGTCAACCAATATTCTCCAGTTCGGTTTTGAAAACACGATGGTTAATATTATTTACCCGTTCCTTTCTCGTATCGGGACGCTTTGGCTAACGGGTTCTATTGGTCCGGCACAAGAGCATTTTATTATAAACTTGATCCGTCAAAAAACCATTGTGGCAATTGACGGGCAAGTTATCAAAGAAACTGCCACTTCGAAGAAGTACGTTCTTTATACGCCCGAAGGTGAAACGCACGAAATGGGAATTCTCTTCGCGAATTATATCCTTCGTTCCAGAAACAATAAGGTAATTTATCTCGGACAAAGTTTACCGTTTGAAGAACTGAAATTTGTCTGTGATTTGCACAAACCTGATTTTATTTTCT
>JANQUM010000390.1 GCA_030731175.1 Spirosomataceae bacterium | reverse complement strand
GAAAACGAAGCAATTTGTTTATATTTTGATTGCGTGCTTTGTCTTGATTGTCTTATCAATTGGTTGGGAATTAAATAATGACCGCGTTATGACCATTTTTCTTCTGCTCGGCATTCCGATTATCTGGCTGGTTTACAAGCTTTACCGTGCCGACCGCAAAGCTCATTACAGCTTCCTAAGCCAATTTTGCAAACTGATTATGATTTTAGGAATTTGCTCGATGATCGCGATTTGACCTCAAAACAAAGCAACTAAAAACTCAAGAACTTGAAAAAAAACATTGCCATCTTTGCTTCAGGAAGTGGAAGCAACGCCGAGAGATTAACCAATTATTTTACTGATAGTGAGATAGTTAACGTGTCGCTATTTCTTACCAACAACAAAAATGCTGGTGTTATAGAACGCGGGCATAGACTTGGCATACCGACGGTTATTTTCAACAAAACTGCTTTTGCAAAAAGTAATAAAATTGTTGATTTATTGACAAATCAGCAGATTGACTACGTGGTTTTAGCAGGTTTTTTATGGTTAGTTCCGGAAAACTTACTCAAAGCGTTTCCCGATAAAATTATAAATATTCATCCGGCACTTTTACCAAAATACGGCGGAAAAGGAATGTGGGGACACCACGTTCACGAAGCCGTGGTAGAGAATAAAGAAGCCGAAACCGGAATTACAATTCACCTCGTGAACGAAGAATACGATAAAGGCGAAGTGCTGTTTCAAGCCAAATGCGAAGTTTTGCCAACGGATTCTGCTGCGGACGTTGCCGCCAAAATTCACGAATTAGAATACAAGCACTTTCCCAAAGTAGTGGAGAAGGTGATTTTAGGATGATTTTCAGAAAAGCCGCTCATCGGCAGAATATTTACCCGGCCCAGTAAACCACAAGCAAACATAACCCGCCAAATACAAAAGGGCCTTTTCCTGCTTTGCAATTCCGTCATCAACGTGAACGATAAATGCGGCAACCGCCATTGTAAAGGCAAGGAAGAAGACCGCTGGGCGAGTCAGTAAACCAAAAATTAGGAGAATTGAACAAACAAATTCCGCAAAAACGGTCAATATGAACGAAAGTTCTTCACCCAAAAAAATGGGATTCCCGAAAGACATATCGCCCGAAAGCATTTTTTCAAACTTGGGATAACCGTGCGTTAGCATCAAAATTCCCAAGAAAACTCGTAAAATAAGAACGCCTAAATTTACAGAACCGTTTAATTTTTTGGGAGCTAATAGCGATGTTAACATGAAGAAATTGTTTTTAAAATTACACTTAATAAAATAGATTTCTGAGACTACATTTACTCTTTAACTTCCTCGTAATCAACGTATTCACCACCTTTAAAGCCGCCTTTTTTAGCGTCGTTCGGAACGTAATTTATGTTTATATCTCCTTGCTTTCTGGTGGTGGCTCGTTGCTGGGTTTCTCGTTTTTTCTGTTCTTTCATCAATTGTTTTCCAACAATCATCCAAAACAACCACCGGCGTACTTGCGGAATTAAAATCAAAACGAGTACTACGATAAATATGTATTTAAACATGGTATTTCTATTTTTATGGGTTTTGAATTTCGGCTGATCATTTCCGAGACTTTTATTTTTCAATTAACTTCAATAGTGAACGCAAAGTTTCCGGGTTACTTGGCCGGCTGGCTTCCATTTCAACAATTTCGCCTTGCTGATTTATAATCATGTACCGCGGAATGGTACGAATCCCGTACCGCCCGCTTACTTCGTAAGAATGCCCGTTTTCGCCAAATTCCTCTAATTTTAGCTTCTTAACCGCTTCTTTCCAAGCGTCGAGGCTTTCATCAATCGAAATATAAAGGAAAACGATTTCCTTTTTCTGCTTTTCGGTCAATGATTCGTGCATTTCTCTTGATTTGGGAAATTCGGAACGACAAGGGCCGCACCAACTCGCCCAAAAGTCAACGTAAATTACTTTGCCTTTGTAAGCCGAAAAGTCAAAGGGTTTATCATCGAGCGACATTATTTTCGGCAAAGCGGGATCAAGTTTTCCTTTAGAATTTGCTGGCTTTTCAGCTACTTCTACCTTATTCAGCGTTTCGTTGCAAACTGTCAACAAGTACTTTTGCAAATTTTCGTCGTACACATTACTGATAAAATAACGTGCCGAAGAAGCGGTAAGAAACGGACAATTTTCGGCGATGAGGTCAGTTTGAAAATAATCCAAAAGCTCGCCTTGAAGGTATTTCCCCGCAAATTCTGTTTTATCTTTTACCAACTTTGGGCGATCGCTGTATTTAATAAATTGCTTTTCCTGAGAATTGAAATAAGTAATCGCCATTGGAAGCAATTTTCTGTAAACGGGCAAAACTAGGTCTGCCGAATTACTGATGGATTCGAGTTCAAAGTCGTCGGTCATGACGCGTGGTAACGAAACCACCCGCTTGAATTTCGTATCGTTGTTACTCCGTAAAATCGGGTAAGACAAGACCAAATGCCAATAATTATATTTGATGCTCTTTTCAATTAGCGAAGCAGATTCAGCGGAAACACCAGTTTTCTTAGCGTTGTTTTTCAGGAAATCTATTTGGTCGTTTCGGGTTTCAAATAAAGCAATTTCCCAGTCGTCAATATTTTCGGTCAACACTTTTTCGTACAACTTATTAAAGTCGTACCATTTTCCGTAAAGCGAATCAAATTCGGCAAGAAATGCGGCATTGGCAGGTTCTACGACTAAAACGGCGAGTTCTTTTTCACGATTTAACGTTGAAAGTTCGTACACTTTTTCGGTAGAATCTGCAACGCTCAAAACCGATTGAGCGATCGAACCGAGCGACGTGAATAAAACAAAAATGACTGTGCAGAAAAATCTAAGTGCCATATATTTATTGACCGTTTTAAAACGTAAATTTACAATTATTAATCTAACGAAAGAATTTAATGAAACAACTCATCGTCTTTGCTTTTTTTGCTGCTGTTTTTTTTAGCTGCAATAGTAACGTTACCAACAAAAGCTACGATAATGTAGAACCGCTCTCGGTAGAGTTTACGGAAGAATCTTTCGAAGATAACGAAGGGAAAATGGTCGAGGATTCAATTTTTTCAACGATTGCTTTTCATTATCCGATTTTTTCGGGAGGTAATGAGAATGCCACAAAAAGAATTAACGAATAC
>JANQUM010000389.1:11040-16397 GCA_030731175.1 Spirosomataceae bacterium | reverse complement strand
GTACGGCATGACCCAAATAAAAGCCATCGGCTACGTGGTGGATGACTTGCCCGAAGAAGACCGAATCTACAAGGATTTGAAGTTTATCGAAAAGCATTTTCACGGCGTTGTACCAATTGAAGTAGAAATTGATACCCGACGAGAAAACGGCATCACTGACCCCGAATTATTAAATCAAATAAAAATGATGCAGCGGGAATTTGCCCAATATCCTGAATTTACAAAACCAGTTTCGATTGTTGAAGCTATCAAGTTTGTGTATCAGGGGTATCGCGGCGGCGAAGCAAAATACTACCGCTTACCCGGAGCGTTAGAATTACGTAAACTAACTGATTATCAAGGAAATGTAACCGGAAAAGAATCACAATTCAGTGCCTTTGTGGACAGCACTAGGCGATATACCCGTGTTAGTTTCCAGGCAACGGATGCCGGAACGATACGCATGGGCGAATTAATTGATACGCTGCAAGCAAAAATTGATACGATTTTCAACTATGATCAAGTTGCCGGAGAATGGCTGCCCGAAGAATACCAAGTAGATGCCGAACTGACCGGAAACGGCGTGGTTTTTACGAAGGGGAATGACTATTTATTGACCAATTTACGCGATAGTACCCTGCTTGCTATCATACTGGTTTGCTTGGTGATGGCAACTCAGTTTCTCAATTTCCGTACAATTCTAATCTAGACAATTCCGAGTGTTATTCCCTTAATAATTACCGCGGGAATTATGGGCTATTTTGGCATTCCGTTGAAACCCTCCACCACGCTTATTTTCAGCATTGCATTTGGTATTGCCTCCGACGGAACAATATATTTTTTAACTAAATACAAAGAGGAAATTCTGAACGGAAAAACCATAGGCGAAGCCGTCACCGAGACTATTCGCTACACCGGAATTAGTATGTTCTATACGGCAATTATTCTCTTCTTTGGTTTCGGAATTTTCATCGCTTCGGGTTTTAAAGGAACGGTTTTCCTTGGCTTATTGGTATCAGTTACGTTACTGATTGGCATGATTTCTAACCTGATTTTATTGCCATCATTTCTAATGACATTGGATAAAAGACAGGCGAGGAAAGCGATTGATAAGCCAGCGGCGTAAGAGCATTGGGCTATAAGACGTGGCAATTTAATGATACAAAATATGTGTCGAGCCGATGGCTCTCGGTAGCTTACTCGCTGATAGTTTACGGTGGATTAAAATCCACTGTTATACTATTTACAAGCCGATGGCTCTTTTATTTGTTCGTCAACACAGAACTTTTGACTAATTAAAATACAACTTTGTACTATTTATGAGCCGATGGCAATCTTCATTAGCCAAAATTTAATACGCTATAAATCAACTATTTAAATAAAAATTCTGTTATTAAACATAAATGTGAATCAAGGGCAAAGTCATTAATTAAATCCTGAAAGGATGAAATGATTGTAGCAACATATATTTATCGACAAATGTTAAAACCACGAAGTGGTGACATTAATGAATGTATAATATCCCTCCCTCCGTGGTTCTGCACTTCATAGTTCAGTTCTTTACTGAAATAATACATTTACTACTGCATCAGGCGTCAAATTATTAAGTCTGATAGAGATAAATTTCGCTTTTAGAGAAGGAAAGCTAAATACATTCAAATTTCGTAAATGATTCAAACGAGTACACATTTACTCCGACGAAATAATTTACATTATTTGCATGAACTATAAACCGTCAATTTACACGAGTTTACTTCTACTACTGATGACGCTATCAGTTAACGCTCAAACCAAATATATTAAAGCAGAGAGCTTTTCCTCGACGTTAACCTACACGATGAAAAACCCACTGCACGACTGGACGGGCGACAGCGACGAGTTTAACTGCTCAATTGAATACGATGCAGCAAACCGAAAAATAAAATCTGTAGAAGCCGAAGCAATCATTATTAGCTTTGATAGTAATATAAAAATGCGGAACAAAAACGCATTTAAGATGTTGGACAGCAATTTGTTCCCGGTTGTGAAATTCGTTGCGGATGATATTTCTTTGCTCGATAATACTTTGATAATTGTGGGTTTATTGACGTTTCATGGAGTTACACATCCGATTAAATTCGCGGCAACGCAGGTTCTTGTAAAAAATCAACTGAGCGTAAAAGGGAAATTTTCGATAAAATTAACTGATTTTAAATTACAGCCGCCAAGTCTTTTAGGACTAAAGGCCGATGACAATATTGATATAAAATTTGCGATGAATTTTGTGGTGGAATAAAAAAAGCGGCATCCCAATCAAGGGACGCCGCTTTTTTTATAAAATTTAGATCAACTGATTACGACATTAAAGAAGTTATAATTTCTCCATTCTCGTATCGCCAATCTAATAAAGAAATCAATTACCGCCGTCAGACGAAACTCCAGCACCGCCAGATTTTTCTTCTACTTTTTCAACGGGCTTTTTATCAAAATCTCCGGCTTTGATTTTCACAACTTTCGCCGGGTCAATGTACTTTCTGAACGCCGTATTGATTTGCTCAACGGTCAAGCTTTTGATTCGTTCTTCCATGTTTGAGTCAAATTCCATTGTGCGGTCGATGTACAAATAGTTGTTCAGTTTTCCAGAAAGCTCGTTGTCTTTTGCACGTCCAACCTGCAGGCTTTGCATATAACCATCACGAGCGGCTTTCAATTCTTCCTCCGTAAAACCTTCGTTCCGAACACGGTTTAGCTCTTCTTCAAAGGCAATTTCAAGTTTCGCGGCGTTTTCAGGAGCGTACATGGCGTAAGTCAAGAACGTTCCGTTCTCATCCTGAGCCGAGGCACTCAATTGCGAACCAACGGCGTAACTCAATCCGTCTTTCTGACGAATACGCGTGGCGAGGCGAGAGTTAAGGAAACCACCACCAAGCATATAATTTCCAACCATTAACGGAATATAATCCGGGCTTGAGTCGCTGATTGGCATCGGTATTCCAGCAAGGAACATGGCGTTCGCTTTATCTGGCGTTTTGATTGCTTTTGATGTTGCTTCTATCGGTACGTAAGGCGAGGCAATACGCACAAACGGAGAGGCGTTTTTCCAGCTACCAAACTCATTTTCAACAATTGACTTGATTTCTGTTTCGTCAAAATCTCCAACTACCGAAACCGTTGCGTTTGAAGCTCCGTAAAACTCTTTATGAAAAGCTTTCAGGTTTTCGATGTTAGCCTTTTCAAGCATTTCAAGACTTTCATCCATCGTTGGGGTGTAACGCACGTCCGTTTTTGGGTACGGGTTCATGGTACGTCTGAACTCGGTCAATGCTAACGACTGAGGATCACTTTTCTGAGATTCGATCTGAGCTTTTTGCTCGTCTTTCAACTTATCAAATTCCTCCACATCAAACGCCGGATTTTTCATCACGTCGGCTACTAAACGGATTGCCGTTGGCAGGTTCTCGCGTGTTGTACTAATTACAGCACTTACCGAATTTCCACCACCAAACACAAACGCCTGAGCTTTTAGTTTATCCAATGAATCTTTAATTGCCTGACGGCTCAACGCTTTTGAACCACGCATCAGCATAGAAGCAGTTAAATTATCCGTCATTCCTTTGTTTGAAAGGCTCTCCTGCGTTCCCATGCGGAGCGTAATATTCGCCGAAACGGTATTTCCACGAGTTGTTTTTGGAAGAAAAGCGTATTCCATTCCGTTCGCAAATTCGCCACGGTTCACGCGGCTTTCGATATTTGCTGGAGAAGGATCAAATACTTCACCTTCCGCAACCGCCGCACGACCTTTATAATTTGCTACCAACTCTTCTACGTTCGGAGCTTCTGGCACGTCCACTCTGTCTGGCTCGGCGGTTGGAATAAACTGCCCGTAAGTACGGTTGGCTGGCTTGAAGTAATAAGCCGCAACTCGTTTTACGTCTTCCACTGTTACTTTCTCAACGGCATCACGTGATAAATAAATCAATCTCCAGTCTCCTTGGGCAATGTATTCGCTCAATACTTTTCCGAGAACTTCTGAGTTGCGGGAAATTAGTTCAAATCGCTTTAAAGATTTGGCTTTTGCCCGCTCCACTTCTTCTTTAGAAAACTCCATGCTTGGTACTGCATCCAACGTAGCTAAGAAAGCTTTCTTCGTAGGATCAATGTCTTTGTCTTTCAAGACTTCCACGCCAAAATACGCCAAACCCGGCTCTTTCAACTCAAAGGTATAACCAAACTGTGATGACGCTAGCTTAGTTTCTACCAAGGCTTTGTACATCTTACCCGAGGGCTCGTTGGTCAAAATATCGGCTAAAATATCAACCGGAGCGTAGTCTGGGTGTGCACCCGGAGCAATATGATACATGGCACCCAAATACTGTACATCTCCTACTCGGCGAAGTTCCACAAAACGCTCGCCGTCTTGCGTAGGCTCAGAGGTATAAGTTTGTTGTAGTTTGCGTTCCGGGCGAGGAATCGTCCCGAAGTATTCGTTGATCATTTTCAACGTTTTGGCTGGATCAAATTTTCCCGCAACCAAAAGCACTGCGTTATCCGGCTGGTAATACTTCTTGTAAAATGCTTGTAAGTTTTGAATCGGAACCCGCTCAATATCTTTACGTGAGCCAATGGTTGAGTTTCCGTAGTTGTGCCAAATGTAACCCGCCGAAATAATCCGCTCCATCAAAACACCGCCGGGATCATTTTCCCCAATTTCAAACTCATTTCTTACCACAGAGTATTCGCTTTCTAAATCTTCCTTTTTGATAAATGAATTTACCATGCGGTCAGATTCCAAACTCAACGCCCAGTTAAGGTTGTCGTCGTTGGCGGCGAAGGTTTCAAAGTAGTTGGTTCTGTCTAGCCACGTTGTTCCGTTTGGTCTTGCTCCACGCTCCGAAAGTTCCGCTGGAATGTTCGGATGCTTCGGCGAGCCTTTGAAAACCATGTGCTCTAATAAGTGAGCCATGCCGGTTTCGCCGTAACCTTCGTGGCGAGAACCCACCAAGTAAGTAATGTTTACGGTGATTGTCTGCTGCGATTGATCAGGAAACAGCAACACTTTCATGCCGTTATCAAGCTGGTATTCGGTAATTCCTTCAACAGAAGCCACTTTCTTGGGATCAGGAAGTTTAACTTCGGCAACGGCAACCTTTACGGTTTCCATGGCTTGTTCTACCTTTTCTTTTTTGTTCTTCTTTTTCCGCTGGGCAACAGCCTCAGTTGGGGCAAATGACGTAAGCAGGATTCCCGCTGCCATTGTCCATGATAAAAAACGGGTGTAAGAGATTTTCATAGATTATGTTTTGAGTTATAAGTTATCAGATAATACAAATAACGAATTTATTAGTTATGTGTTTAGAAATCACTACTATATTTTCAAACGGATAGATATTATTGATAAG
>JANQUM010000389.1:0-11030 GCA_030731175.1 Spirosomataceae bacterium | reverse complement strand
CATTTGACTCCACCCTTTTTTTGTTTCAGGGCACTAAAAAAAAGAATGCAGCGTAACCGCAAGTATTTTTCTCAGACTACATCTAACCGTGCATGAGATAAAACTCAGCATACTTTCACAAACCTCTTTCATAAGATGAAGCAAATAAGAAAAACAAGCTTACTACTCACATTCGCCTTTGCGGCAATCACTTTTATATCTTGCGACGAAAAAGTATCCAGCATAGACCCCACCACAATAACCACCGTAAGCGAAGAAACTTACGCCGATACTGACTTTGTGGCAACCGACTGGACCGATGAAACCCACAGCAAGAGTGGTGATGCAAATTTTAGCCTCGTTTTTGACGATACTAAAGTACAACGCCTTGATTTTGTGGTAACAAAAAACCGCTGGCAAATGATGCTAAACGACATGACCGAAAAATACGGTACTTTTGGGTCTTCGGGCAGACCGGGCGGACTTACAGAAACAGAAAATCCTATTTTTGTTCCTGCTGACGTAACCTACAACGGTAAGAAGTGGTATCGTGCAGGTATTCGTTTTAAAGGAAATTCGAGCTTGCAATCAACGTGGCAGAGCGGCAATTTGAAACTTTCTTTCAAACTCGACTTTGACGAATTTGAAGACGAATATCCACAGATTGATAACCAGCGTTTTAACGGTTTCAAGCAGATGAGCCTAAAAAATAATTACGGAGACACCTCTTTTCTGAGAGAAAAAGTTGCGGGTGATGTATTCAGAAACGCAGGTTTGGCGGGTTCTCACACGGCATTTTACACACTTTACGTAGATTACGGCGACGGCCCCGTTTACTTCGGCTTATACACCCTAACCGAAGAAGTGGACGATACCGTAATTGATACCCAATTTAGCAGCGATAAAGGAAACCTGTACAAGCCCGATGGCGATGCCGCGAGTTTTGCTAATGGAAGCTTCGACACCTCAGAAATGGATAAGCAAACCAACGAAGACGAAGCTGATTTTTCTGATGTGCAGCAACTTTACACCATTATAAACGATGCCACCCGCACCACTGATGCCGCCGCATGGCGTGCGAAGTTAGATGCGAACTTCGACACCAAGACATTCCTTAAATACTTGGCAATCAATACAACTATTCAGAACTGGGACACTTACGGACGCATGACGCATAACTATTTCCTATATAATAATCCAGCAAATGGTTTATTGACCTGGATTCCGTGGGATAACAACGAAGCTCTGCAAACGGGAAAACAAGGTGGTTCTCTTAACTTGAATTTCTCAGGTCTTAGCTCTACTCAATGGCCTATTATCGGATATATGTATCAGGATGCAGTTTACAAAGCTCAATACGATGTTTACTTAAAAGAGACCATCGACGGGGCGTTTAACGCAACAACCATGCAAGCTTTATACACCAAATACGCCACGTTGGTAGAACCTTATGCTACAACCGAAACGCAGGGTTACACTTTCTTACGCAGTTCGTCTGAGTTTTCTTCGGCAATAAATACGTTGAAATCTCACGTAACCAGCCGAGCCGCCGCCGTTGAAGCGTATTTGAAATAGTACTTTCAACTCATATTTTAAGCCCCGTAAAATTTAGGATTTTTTCTAAATTTTACGGGGCTTTTGCTTTAGCGGAACAGTCTTTTGAGTAGTATTCATATAAAAAGTGGATTCAGGAATAACTGAACTTCCACAATTAAATTATAACACTCAAATAAAAACAACATGGAAAAAGTATTAGTAGCCGGGGCAACCGGCAATACCGGAAGAAAAGTAATTGACCTTTTGAAAAACTCTGATCACTACGAACCCATCGCCATGGTTCGGAACGAAGGACAAAAAGCTCAGTTTACCGATAAAGGCGTAGAAACCCGCATCGGGGATTTAGAAAACAACATTGATAATATTGCCGATAACGTGCACAAAGTAATTTTTGCCGCCGGATCAAATGGAAAAAAAGTCCACGCCGTAGATCAGGAAGGTGCTAAGAAATTGATGGATGCCGGAAAACGAGCCAATATCAGTAAGTTTGTCATGCTCAGCTCAATGGGAGCGGAAAACCCGGAGCAATCAAACGATATGCGGGAATATATGCAGGCAAAACACAACGCCGACGAATACCTGAAAGCAAGTTTGCTACCCTACTCCATCGTGCGTCCGGGCTCATTAACCAACGACGCCGGAACTGGAAAAATCAAGGCGGCGAGCAGCTTTGAAAACGCAGGGTCAATCAGTCGTGATGACGTGGCGAAAACATTAGTGGCTTCTTTGTCAAATGATATCGGACGAGATGCCAGCTTTGAAATCCTATCGGGCGATATGCAAATTAATGATGCCTTGAACGAAATTTAATTTCAGTTCTTATCCAATTAAACGCCGTTGTTTCGTCAAAAAGACCGAGCGACGGCGTTTGGTAATATAAATGCAACTTATAAGATTTTATCGTTTTTTCTCGCAAAACTCAATTGCCACGGGTTTTAGCCCACACTTTATTACAGCCATTTGGGTTAAATCCCATCGTGATAATTGTTTTCGCTACATCTCTCTTGCTGAAGCCAGATGGATGTGAATAACCTCACTTTTGCTCTGCTCAGGCTTCAAAATAAGAAGAAGCCCTAGTAAGGCAACAAGCGGACTCTCAATTGCATACTAAACACAATTCTCCTTTTCCCGACATCTTAAATTTTAAAATCGTATTTTTGCGGAAATATTCCGGCGGAAAATCGTACTCCGTAATTCACACTTCGTATTTATACAGATGTTAACTATAAACAATATGTCGTTCTACTTCGGTGGACGAGCCATTTTTGAAGACGCCAGCTTACAAATTAAACCCAAAGATAAAATCGGGTTAATTGGACTAAACGGTAAAGGAAAATCCACGCTTCTAAAACTCATCGTCGGCGATTACGAACCGGATAGCGGCGAAATAAACAAATCGGGAGATTGTACCATCGGGTTTCTAAATCAGGATTTGCTTTCGTACCAAACCGAAGATTCCATTCTTTTGGTGGCAATGCAAGCGTTTGAGCGGGAACTCGAATTGCAAAATAAAATCGAGGAAACACTCCAAGAAATGGAAACCAATTATCGTGATGAATTGGTGGACGTACTCGGCAAATATCAAGAAGAATTTCAAATGCTTGACGGTTATTCAATGCAAGCAAAAGCCGAAGAGATTTTGGAAGGTTTGGGTTTTAAAACCCACGAATTAAATCAGCCACTCAAAAGTTTCTCTGGTGGCTGGCGGATGCGAGTTATGCTGGCAAAATTACTGCTCCAAAAACCCGCCCTACTCCTCCTCGATGAGCCTACCAACCACTTGGACTTACCCTCCATTCAGTGGATTGAAAAATACATCGCCAACTACGAAAACGCAGTAATAACCGTTTCTCACGACCGTCAGTTTTTGGATAATGTAATCCAGACAACGGTAGAAGTTGCTCATTCAAAATTGAATGTTTATTCGGGTAATTACTCTTTTTATTTAGGCGAAAAAGAACTTCGCAACGAAATCCAGAAGAGTTCGTACGAGAATCAGCAAGCCCAAATTCGGCAGACAGAACGCTTTGTAGATCGTTTTAAGGCAAAAGCCAGTAAAGCAAAGCAGGTGCAATCTCGAGTAAAAGCTCTTGAACGCATGGACGTGATTGAGGAAGTAACCGAAGAAACGGCTAAGGTGCATTTTCGTTTCAAATTCGGAACGCAGCCCGGTCGTCACGTGATGCAGCTCAATAATATTAGCAAAGATTACGGCAAAGAAAAAGTCATTCTCGATGATACCACCGCCACAATTGAGAGGGGCGACAAAATTGCCCTTATCGGTGCAAACGGAAAAGGAAAGTCAACGCTTTTACGCATCATTGCCGGAACGGAAAAGCACGCCGGCGAACGCCGCATGGGTCATAATGTCAACTTCTCGTTTTACGCTCAGCACCAGCTAGAATCACTGCACATAGATGAAAACCTAGTGGAAGAACTCCGCTACGCAGACCCATCTAAATCTGAAAACGAGTTACGCTCAATCTTAGGTGCTTTCTTATTTGGCGGCGAAGATGTTTTCAAGAAAATAAAAGTGCTTTCTGGTGGTGAAAAATCACGGGTAGCTTTAGCAAAAGTACTTATTTCGGAAGCTAATTTTCTACTTCTAGATGAGCCAACCAACCACTTGGATATGCAATCAGTCAATATTCTGATTCAGGCGTTGCAACAGTACGAAGGAACGTACGTAACTGTATCTCACGACCGTCATTTTGTAAGCAATACTGCCACAAAAATTTGGTTTATTGAAGGGCAGGAAATCAAGCAATACCCTGGCACATACGACGAATATTTGGTGTGGCAGGCAAAACGCGAAGCCGATGGTTTAGTACCGATGGAAGAAGACAAAAGCAACGATAAAGTCGCTCCTGTAACGGCAAAGCCTGAGCCTAAGAAAATAAAAAAGCAAGCAACCGATTACGAGTTAAAACAACTCGAAAAGGCGATTGAGCAACTCGAAACGAAAGTGATGGAGTTAGAGGACGAGAAAAAATCAATCGAAAAGCAACTCGCTGATACTACTATTTACGAAGATCAGAATAAATTAGCTAAACTAACCGCAGACTACGAAAAGGTAAAAGCTGATTTAACGAAAAACAGCAACGCTTGGGAAGAAAAAGTGGAAGAACTGGAAGAAATACAGCCGTAAATGGCTGTCATTTATTCTACTAAAATTCGCTTGATAATGACTTGCCCCGCCGTATTGTAAAACTTGAGAAATAACACCTCGCCTGATGAAGTAGAACCAAACTCTATTTCTTTGAGGCCTTCCTCAGCAACTCTTGAATTGAAAGGTATTAGTTTACCCGAAGAACTATAGAGCTCAATAGAACTAAAATCTGCCTTTCGACTACGAATCTGCAAGGGTTCATTGCGAGGCAATGGGTTTGGGAATAAGGTAATTATAGGTTTTTCTGCAAAGAAATTCTGAGCAATAATTTTTGAAAAATGAATCGAACCGTCTAAATCATGCTGCATTAAGCGGTAATAATTTACACCATCAAAGGGGAATTCATCTATAAAATTATACTCCTTCCCAGCCGCCGTTGTACCTTCGCCGTCAATTCTTGAAATGCTTTCAAAAGACCGGGCATCTGAACTTCGCTGCACCTCAAAATATTCATTATTCACCTCTTCGGCGGTTCTCCAAAATAACTCTATTCCCGTAAGGTTCTGAACTGACGAAAACGTCGTTAAGTTTACAGGTAGCGGTGTATCCCAAGACATATCACCGATAGTTACAGATTGCGAAGTAGGATTTGACTGGGTCCCTGCCCCGTTGCAGTACTCAATATTAACAACATTAACTTGAGGAAAAACAATAGCATTCGAACTACCGGTTGTTGACGCAGATCCCGTAATAACATTTCCCGATACAACATTGCCGTTCTGAGAGTCATTTCCAATAGTCGGCGTTACTGACGTTCCGGCAATGGAACCTGTCAACGTGATTTTATCAATGTAGTTATATGTTTCGGGGGTAGTTCCATTGCTCGACCCTCGATCAATTTCAATAATATCAAAATTAAGATTTGTAACTCCTGGGTTAAATGTCATTGTGAAGGTAACGCAGCTTGAATTATTAGAAAAATTTACCTGACTCTGTAAGCCATTGCTTCTTGGGCGTGGCTGAGTAGTTCCTGAAAATTCGGCATTTGACCCACTTGTACTTATAGCCACTGATGTAGCCGGAGCACCCACTGAAGGGTAAGTATGCGAAGTGGCAGCGTTTGGGTAAATCGGAGTTTGCGAATTAAAATCTAAATCTTGTGCCTTAACCACTACTACGTACGTTAAGAAAAAGACAGTTAGTAAACACTTTTTCATGGATATTACAGTTTTTACTTACAAATACCTTTTCATGACTCCCAAAATGCACACTCGTCACTTACTTCTTTCTCTTCTGTTTATGACCTTTTGCATTCAAAAGCATGGATTCTCTCAATATTCTACAAGCAATTCAGTTTATCAAAAAGACATCAAAACCGTTTTGCTTTACCCGTTTGCGGGAAGTTTAACAGCTCCCGCCCGAACGCTTTCCCCGCCAATAAGGCAATTAAACGACAACCAACCGCTCATTTTAGAATTTGATGATCTTGCAGCAGATTATTCACAATATCACGTAAAAATCAAGCATTGCACCGCCGATTGGGAGTTTTCGGTTCTTAACGAAATTGAGTATCTGGATGATTTCAACGATTTTATCATCAACGATTACGAAGTTTCTCAGAATACGAAAACCCCTTACTATCATTACATTTTCAAAGTACCAGAGGTCAAAATTTCGGGAAATTATGTCCTCGTAGTCAGCAAAGATTCAGATCGTGGCGAGCCAGTTCTGGTAAAACGCTTCATGGTTTACGAACCTTTCGCCTCGACAACTACGCAAGTAATAAGGCCGCAGGATAGCGAATATTGGCGAACGCACCAGCAAATCGACTTCGAGGTTTCGTACGGAAATTATAGCGTTCGGTCGGCGAGAGAGGAGTTCAAAATCGTAATTCGGCAAAACTATCAATGGTCGCAAACCATTAAAGACCTTCGCCCCATGACGGATAATGCCTCGACAAGGAAGCTGTTTTTCCGTTTTTTCAATAACGAAAATGTCATGTTGGCCGGCAACGAGTTCAACTTTTTTGACGGAAGAAGTACCTACAACCGTGGTTTAGGAATTGCGGAAATTGAGCAAGGAAGAACCGATACTTTTTGGCTAAATACGCAACAAAAAGGCAGCAAAGTAAACTTTGTGGAACAACGGGACTACAACGGACAATTCGTTATCGAAAACCGGCAAAATCAAAATCCTTCATTCAGTAATGATTACGTTTGGGTGAATTTCAGCGTGGCCAGTCCACTGCTTCTGGACAAAGAAATTTATGTGGTCGGGGAATTTAACCAATGGCAACTAACGGAAGAAAACCTGTTGAAATTTAATAGCCGAGAAGCTATTTACGAAGCTCGTAAACTGATGAAACTCGGCGTTTACGATTACCGCTTCGTCGTAAAAGATATTATCACAAATAACGCTGACTACACCTATTTTTCGGGAAATTTCACGGATACCGAAAACGTGTACGAGCTTTTCATTTACCACCAACCGCCCACTGCTCGTGCCGAAAAGCTAATTGGTTATCAGGTCGTCAACTCACGGGGTTTCCAAAATCGTGATTGAGACTTTACGACCTTTTCAACAAAAAACTCCCCGCTACTTTTCGTAACAGGGAGTTTCTATTTATACTTTGAAGAGTAGAAATCTCCTACCTCAAATCTTTTCCTTCTTATTAAAATATCGACTCACGCCAATTGCATCCAAATAACGGTTTAGTTCTTCTTTAACCTTCGGGAACAAGAAGAAGAGGCCAATCATATTCGGGAAAACGAGGGCGAGTATCATGGCATCTGAGAAACCCCAAACCGCCGACATATTCGCCGCCGCACCAATAACGATAAAAATCAGGAACAATAGCTTGTACGTAAGATCGGCAAGTTTGCTTTTTCCGAAAAGGTACATCCATGCCTGCAAGCCGTAATAAGACCACGAAATCATGGTCGAAATAGCAAACAATACAATTGCTACCGTCAGCACATAAGGAAACCACGAAATTGTTGCTGCAAACGCCATCGAGGTTAAAACCGAACCTTCCACGGTTACGCCGTCAATAACTACGTTGGCACTTCCGTAAGGGAAAATTCCGCTTTGGTTGTAAATAATGATAACTAAAGCCGTCATGGTACAAACCACTACCGTATCAATAAATGGTTCTAACAAAGCTACAATTCCTTCTGATGCCGGATAATTTGTTTTCACCGCTGAGTGAGCAATAGACGCTGAACCTGCTCCAGCTTCGTTTGAAAATGCGGCACGTTGAAAACCAACAATCAGAACTCCGAACAAACCACCTAAACCTGCTTCAGGTGTAAATGCCGTAGTAAATATCAATCCAAAAGCATCATCAATGTACGAGAAATTTGCCAAGATTATAAACAAGCAAGCACCTACGTAAATTACTGCCATGAAAGGCACAACTTTCTCCGTAACTGAAGCAATACGCTTGATACCGCCGATAATAACAATACCAACAATTACCGCCAAAACCAGACCGATTACTGTGCCCGAAGAGCTACTCTCCCAGCCTATCAAAGAAGCCAGCTGCGAAGCCGCTTGATTAGATTGTGCGGCATTCCCGCCACCAAACGAAGCACCTACGCAAAGAACGGCAAATAATGCCGCAAGCCCTTTACCAACTCCCTTCATTCCGAGCTCGCCAAAACCTTTAGTTAAATAATACATCGGTCCACCGTAAACTGTACCGTCTTCGCCAATATCACGGTATTTTACGCCGAGGGTACATTCCACAAATTTGGTAGACATACCAATCAGACCGCAGACAATCATCCAGAACGTAGCACCCGGGCCACCAAGGGCAACTGCTAACGCTACTCCAGCAATATTTCCGAGACCGACTGTTCCGGAAACGGCGGTTGCTAATGCCTGAAAGTGACTTACTTCGCCGGCTTCACCTTCAATACGGATAGTACCTACAATATCACCGTCAACCACGTTGAGGTTTGGAGTTGTAACAGGGGCTCCGCCTTGCTCAATTTCATCATACTTTCCTGCTACAACTCGCAATGCGAGCGGAAAGCGACGAATATTTATAAATGAAAAGTAAATAGTAAAAAAGCCCGCACCACAAACCAAAAGCAAAACCACAAACGGAATGCCGAAAATGGGATACAAAACAATTGCCTGCCAAGCTTCCGAAATAGGCGTAAAAGCGTCGTTAATGCGTTCGTCAAGACCTTTTACAGGTTCCTCAAAGAGGCTAAAAAGTGAAAAAATGTGAGTTAAAAGTATTGTTTTCATAAAATGAAAAATAGTTTGAGGTTTAGAATGGTATGTTAGTCGTTAATTTTTGTATTTTTTCTTCCGTAAAACCAGTAGATACCTAAGCCAATTGCCAGCCAAATTGCAAGGCGTTCCCACGCCTCAATTGGTAAGGTAGTCATCAGAAAAACGCAAACGCCAATGCCCATTATTGGTACAAATGGCACCAGCGGCGTTTTGAAAGCTCGGGGTAAGTTTGGTTGCTTTACTCGCATTAGCCAAACTCCCGCACAAACGAGGGCAAAAGCGAATAATGTTCCGATGCTAACCATGTGACCTAAATCGCTGATTGGAACAAAACCAGCAAAGACGCTTACAAAGATCATGAAGAATATATTGGTTTTAAACGGCGTTCGGTATTTTGTATGAATATCACCAAATATTTTAGGTAAAAGTCCGTCTTTACTCATCGTGTAAAAAACACGGCTTTGTCCTAATAGCATTACTAACATTACCGAAGTATAACCCGCCAATACGGCAACAATCAAAGCAGTTTGTAGGAAGTCGTAACCAGTAACCGCAAATGCTGTCGCGGCTGGCTTAGAGTCACCCGCAAATTCAGTGTAAGGCACAAGACCCGTCATAACGTAGGAGAAAAGAACGTATAAAATTGTGCAAATCACGAGTGAACCTAAAATCCCGATTGGCATTCCCTTTTGCGGATTTTTAGCTTCCTGAGCGGCGGTAGAAACAGCATCAAACCCAATAAAGGCAAAGAATACAACGGCGGCTCCGGTTGCAATACCTGACCAACCAAATTGACCACGGATTCCCGTATTTTCTGGAATAAAGGGCGTGTGGTTTGCCGGATCAATAAAACCCCAGCCTAATGCAATAAACATCACAACAACGATGAGTTTTACGACAACTAATATGTTGTTCATTTTCGCCGACTTCTCCGTTCCTCGAATTAATAAAAGAGAAATTAAGCAAACAATCAGCACCGCCGGAAGGTTGACAATTCCGCCGTCAAGTACTGTTCCGTCAGATAATTTTAAAGACTCAAACGGAGAACAGGCAAGCTCGGCGGGAAGATAAATATCGAATTTATAGAGTAATTCCATTAAATAGCCAGACCAGCTTACCGCAACGGTCGCTGCTCCGAGGGCGTATTCTAAAACTAAATCCCAGCCGATTATCCAAGCAACAAATTCTCCCATTGTTGCGTACGAGTACGTGTAAGCACTTCCCGCGATAGGAATCATGGATGCAAATTCGGCGTAGCATAATCCAGCAAAAGCACAACCAAAAGCAGCCAGGGCAAAAGAAAACGTCACCGCCGGCCCGGCGTGATTCGCGGCGGCAATGCCCGTCAACGAAAAAAGTCCCGCTCCAATAATCGCTCCTATACCCAAAGCCACCAAACTGGTAGACGTTAAAGATCTCGTGAGTTGATTACCCTCCGCCGACGCGTCGTGTTGTAATTTTGTGATGGATTTTTTTGCCCATAAAGTGTTTGCCATAGATGCAGAAATTAGGTAAGGGTACGTTGTTAAGGTGTAAAAGCAAAAAGAGCCTATTGTTTAAAATAGACTCTCTGCAAAATAGCAAATATTATTTTAGAATGTTAGAATTTTGGACAAGATAGTTCTTTCTTCCGCTTCTTCTTATATGGTGGTAAAGCAGCATCAAGGACATCGAAGGTGTAAGAAATTGATATTTCGTGAGCCCCGCCGGAAGAAGCCCCAAGGCTTGAAACGGTCATGTCATAACTATACCCAAAAGAAAATGAATCAAATCGAAAACCCGCCAACGCTACTAACGCATCGTGACTGGCACGAGTAGTATTGTACTTATTAATCGGAATTCCCCGATACCAAAGCCCCAAAGTAAGCGGCGAGTACGTAAAATAGGCCCCTAAATCAAGCTGCGAAAATTTACCTTGCTGTTTGTACAAAAACGCTGGAGTGGCAATTAACTCCCGCCCCGAATTTGCTGCGGTACTCAAAGGGTTTCTTAACGGAATATTATAACCACCCGTCAAGGTATATTTTCTTGGCAAAGCCCCACCAGCGTCAGGTACAACTCCCGCCGAAACAAAGTCGAGTTGAGGCTCGGTAAGGTGGTGCGAAGAAAGAGCAAGCCACATTTTCGAATTATAATACAA
>JANQUM010000388.1 GCA_030731175.1 Spirosomataceae bacterium | reverse complement strand
CTACTGCTCAATGGTTTTACGACTTTCAACCACAAAAAAATACCGCAGAAGAAATTTCTCTGCGGTACTTTAAGAAAGGCATTGATTGGGTCAATTAGACCGCTTTTTACAAATGTTATTTACTTTCAACGAATTTTAAACTCGCAGAATTCATGCAATAACGCAATCCCGTTGGTTTTGGACCATCGTCAAAAACGTGTCCTAAATGGCTATCGCATCTTGCACAAACGTTTTCGACCCGTTGCATCCCAAATTTATTGTCAACCTTATCTGCCACATTGCAATTATCAATTGGCTGCCAAAAACTTGGCCATCCGGTACCTGACTCAAATTTAGTTTCTGAAGAGAAAAGAGGCAAATCGCAGGCTACACATACATAAGTTCCCTTCTTTTTGTTATCCCAATAGACGCCCGAAAATGCACGCTCAGTTCCAGCCTTTCTCGCAACTTCGTACTGAATATCTGTTAACTGAGCTTTCCACTCTTTATCAGATTTCTTGATTTTTTTAATATCACAATCTTTGTCTGTCGTTTTTGTAGCATTATCTACCGTTGCAGACCTTGCATTTTGAGAATGTGAAGTGCAAGCAGTAGCGAGCATCGTGAGTACAATTAATAAGTATTTCATCTCTTTTATTTTTAAGTGAATTTAGATTGAACAGGTCGTTAGTTTTTTAACCACAAACTGATTGTTCTTTTTAACATACGTAATTTGTATGCAAATTGTTTAATCACCCATACTTCTGAGGTCATTTGCTTTAATATTGTACGTCCAGAGCAAATTACCCTCCTTATTCATAACATCAATTTTCAGATTTCTATCCGTTCGCTTTCCTGAAACTTCCATGATCGCGTAATTATTTTCTTTGACTAATGTACCCGCAATAATCGGCGAACTTTTCATTTCTTCATCCGTAGGAGTTGCCACCCCAGATGTCAGTGGCGAAATAGTTACGTCGTACAATGGATAATTTCCTTCACGATCAAGTTTCTGTAAAACGGTACTGTGTCGATCTCCAGTTATGAATAATACTCCGCTGATATCATTTTCTTCAATTCTTCTTAGAAGCCTTTTTCGAGCCTCGGGGAAAGTGGACATGTTCTCAAAAACCGCAACGGGATTAATAATTTGTCCGCCCGTAACTATAAATTTAAACGGAGCATTTGATGAAGCCAAAGCATCAATCAGCCAGTCTTCCTGCTTTTTGCCGTAATAGTCTTTACTTTCATCTTTCAAATTATTTGGAGCTCTAAAGTAGCGATCGTCCATCAAAAAGAACTGGCAATCTTGCCAAAAGAATGTTCCTGTTGTTGCTTCATCTTCGAATATATAGTTCGGATTCGCCCAGTTTTTCTTGAAAGCATCAAGCGTAATATCTTTATTCCAGAAGCTACGGTCAGAGTCGTTTGGTCCGAAATCATGGTCGTCTAAAATAGCATAATGGTGCGTATTAGCCCATAGCGGTTGCAATTCAGGGATTTTTTTAAACTCGGCGTAGCGGTGAAAAATCCCGGTCCGGCTGTTCCAATCTGGTTCACGTAGGTAAATATTATCCCCCGTCCAGAGCATAAAATCTGGTTTATCATTATATATGGACGTAAATATTGAGTTTCCTCCTCCGTATGGTCTTCCCGGTCGGTCAAATCGTTCTTCGTTTGTGTAAGTACAACTTCCGACTGCAAATTTGAATTCAGGCGGATCTGTTCGGTATTGCCACAAAGACTGCGTTTGAAAAGCGAGAGGATGAGAAAATTCAATTTCTTTTCCGTCAACAAAAAGTTCGTAAGTGTACTTTTTTGATGGAAGCACTTCGTCCGCGATTAATTTTACGATGAAAGCATCCGCTTTCGAGGACATAACTTTTTCTGTGGTAAATGAAATCTTATCGCCACCAATTTCGTGGTATTTGAAATAAACCTCGACTGCTTTTTCAGTCTGCACCCACAACAAAACTTCCCGCATTGTTGAATATCCAACCATCGGACCCGATTTTACCTGACCAATTGCGGCGAAAAACGGAGAAATAAACAGAGAAAGTAACAAAAGTCGTTTCATTTTTCTTTTTTTGACGAAGTTAACGATTCAATAATTCGTTGGGTAATAATTATCAATAACTTTGCGTAAACAAAAAATATCCGCGTCGTGATTTCTCAGAATACCAATTTGCACCCCACTTTTTTAGAAGCAATCGAAACCTACGGTTCTCCGCTTTATTTCTACGATTCAAATAAAATAATTACGCAAGTTAATACAATGCGAGAAGCATTTCGCGGCGTTGATTTGAAGCTTAAATACGCCTGCAAAGCGTTGACCAATATCAATATTCTGAAATTAATGAATCAGCACGGCGTTGACGTCGATGTTGTTTCTATCGAAGAAGCTCACATTGCGTTGAAGTCCGGATACTTGCCAAATCAAATTCAATATACGCCAAGCGGGGTTTCTTTTACCGAAATAGAAGAAGCGGTTTCGCTCGGCATAAAAATGAATTTGGATTCAATCCAACTTATTGAGCAATTTGGTGAACGCTACGGCTCATCGATTGACGTTTGTTTCCGAGTAAATCCTTCAATCATGGGCGGCGGAAACGCGAAGATTTCGGTTGGTCATGAACGCTCAAAATTCGGAATTCCGTACCAACAATTTGACGAAGTGGTGCAACTCGTCAATAAATACAACTTAAAAGTTACCGGCCTTCACCAACACACAGGTTCCGACTTCAAAAACGCCGACATTATTATTGATGCCGCAGAAGTGCTTTACAAATTAGCCTTTGACTATTTTCCCGACCTTGAGTTCATTGATTTGGGTTCAGGATTTAAAGTTGCCTACTCAGAAAACGATAACGTAACTGACATGATGAGTCTTGGGCAAAAAGTCGTAGATTCCTTCAACGGATTTGTAAAAGCCTATGGAAAACCCGTTCAGCTTTGGTTTGAACCAGGAAAGTTTTTAGTAAGCGAAGCGGGATATTTACTAACGAAGGCAACAGTAATCAAACATAATCCAACGGTTAATTTCGTCGGAGTTGATTCGGGGTTAAATCACTTAATTCGCCCGATGATGTACGATGCATACCACGATATTGAAAATATTTCTAATCCTGACGGCGAAAAGAAAATGTATAATGTGGTGGGGTATATTTGTG
>JANQUM010000387.1 GCA_030731175.1 Spirosomataceae bacterium | reverse complement strand
ACACTGTAAAAATATCGGAAGGAGTTTGCGAAACTTCACTGCCCATAAAAATTAACGTTTCTGACGAAAAACCCGATTTTACAGCTTCAGAAGGACGAGAAGTATGTTTAGGAGATACTATTACCTTAAAAGTTGCCGGCAATTTCAGCAAGTTTACTTGGGAGTTTGACGGTAAGAAGGATTCGGTAAATAGCGATTTAAAAGTAGTGCCAAACAAGACGACAACTTATGGAATATCCGCTTTTTACCAAGATGGCTGCAAACCCAAAAAGGCATTAACTTTAACTATTGATACCACACACACACCTCGTTTTTCTTTTGCGTATGAGTATAATTGCAACCGCCCAGCCGAACTACTGTTTGAAAATACAACGCAGAATTCGGTGTCTTATGAGTGGGATTTTGGTAACGAAAAGCAGTTTATAGGTCAACTACCAACAGAAAATTTTTATTCTGAAAATGGCAACTACATAATTTCGCTTACAAGTCAAAATACTTTCGGATGTAAGCTAACTAAGCGTTTGCCAATAAATTATGAGCCTTGGAACGGGCAAATTCCAAACATTATCACACCCAACGGTGACGGTAAAAACGACACTTTTGACGTAGGAATAGAAAATACAACACTGAGGATTTATAACCGCTGGGGAAAAGTGATGCTATTTGCAAGGAACTATACAAATGATTGGGGAACCGAAGCCGATCCCGGTACTTATTTCTATGAAATAATTTTACCAAATAAAAGTACTTGCAAAGGGTATCTTGACGTTTTGAGGTAAAAGAACTAAATTTGTAAAAAAAACAAAATGAAAAAATTAAACCTGATTATCACCCTTCTCTTTTGTACAACACTCGCGATGAGTCAGAAATATGACTCTTTCGGTGAAAAAATTAAACCGAACGGAGCAATCTCGGTTAACGAAATTGCAAAAGATAGTAAAAACATCAAAGTGACGGGCGAAGTAGAGTCTGTTTGCGTAATGAAAGGCTGCTGGATGAAACTCAAACTTGCCGACGGCAAAACCATGAGGGTCAGTTTCAAAGATTACGGTTTCTTTGTTCCGATGGACATAGTAGGTAAAGAAATTATAATGGAAGGTAATGCAAAAGTTAAAGAAACGAGCGTTGCAGATTTACAACACTACGCAAAGGATGCGGGCGAAACCGACGAAGAAATCGCGAAAATAACGAAACCAACAAAAGAAATGGCGTTTGTAGCTAACGGGGTTTTAATCAAAAAGTAACCTGCAAACTACATGAATACACGAAAAAAGCCCTTAATTGGGCTTTTTTCGTTTTCCGAGGCGGTCGATGAGTAATTCATTAAATTCTCGCTCGGCACTCATTAGTTCAACGTATTGGTCAATTGAAATAACTTCTAAGATTTTCTTCTTAAAATCTTTCTGCATCGCAATGTCCTTTTCTTTCAAAGCCATAGTTTCGTCAAGTAATTTATTTTTTTCTGAGGCAGATATACCATCATTTTTACCTGAGCGAATTTTCTTCCTGATTTCATGAAAAATTTCTCGCCTATCTTCAGAATGACTATTATACATTGGCCAGAATTTTTGGGCTTGTGCTTCCGAAAGCTTCACTTTGTCAGTTATGAAACCTACTTTCGCCGTTTGCACTCGCTCTCGTTGTTCGGCACGTTCTGCTTCGTTCGGTCTTTGTTGTGCATTGGCAGCAGTGCAAAAGAGTAAGCACGTTAAGAAAAAGTATAATTTATTTTTCATTAAGTTGTTGTATTTCTTCCATGAGCAGTTCAGGCGAATCAAGCATATAATCGAGGTCGTCGTCAAATGGTAAACTTTCAGAGGTTAATTCGTAAATTTCTTCATTTGTAAAATCAACTGAATTGGCAATCTCAGAGTAGCCAATCGGTTCGTTTTCCAAATAACTGAGTATTTCCTCGTTCGTTAAGTTTTGAACTAATACTGAATTATCAGCAACGGAATTGGTATAAAACCACGCGGTAACTGACGATAAAAGCAAAATTGCCGCGGCGGCATACCACACCTTGAATTTTGGAAAAGCAAGCTGTTTACCTTTGGGTTTCTTAGCGGATGTTAAAGCTAAAATTTGCTGCGACGCTTGCTCAAAATAACCTTTCGGCACTGTAAACGGATGGTCCACGCGACCGATTGACAATTGCTCATCATCTATTATATCTTCGATGCTGGCTTGAAGTTTATTAAAAAAAGAATCGTTCGGGAATTTCATAACATAGCTTTTTACATCAAGTTTGACTTACATCGTGCTCAAAGGTTTAATCCTGTTTTAGAAATTGTTCCACTTTTTTCATAGCTACATGATACGTAGCTTTCAAGCCACCAACTGTGGTTCCAGTAATTTCCGAAATATCATCGTAACTAAGTTTATCAAAATACCGCATATCAAAAACAAGTCGCTGCTTATCAGGTAATTCTAAAATTGCCTGCTGTAACCTCAGCTCAATTTCTTCCCCGTCAATATATCCAGACTTTACGCCTTTATCAAAGCTATCAACTAGTAACTGATTGTCTTCAAGCGAGATTTGATTTTTACGGCGTTGCTTTTGAATAAAAGTCAATGATTCATTTACTGCAATTCGGTAAATCCAGGTGTATAGCTTTGAATCAGCTCTAAACTTATCCAAGTTTTGCCAGATTTTTATAAACACGTCTTGCGTTACATCGTTGGCATCATCGTGATCAATCACAATTTTACGGACTTTCCAGTACACTTTTTGCTGATATGCTTCAACCAAAGATGAAAAAGCCTGTCTCCGACGAGCAGGCTGATCCAAATTTGCTATAAATGCTTATTCTTCAAACATTCTATTGCTTTCGTTGAATTACACGCAAAGCTTTTTCAACAATATTCGATGAAGAGAGACCGTATTTTACCATGAGATCCTCTGGGGTTCCAGACTCACCGAATGAATCATCAACCGCAATATATTCTTGCGGAGCTATAAAGTTTTTCGCCAACGTCTGAGCAACTGCATCGCCCAAACCACCGTTCATTTGGTGTTCTTCACAGGTTACAACGCATTTAGTTTTACGAACACTTTTAAGGATTGCCTCAACGTCTAACGGCTTAATTGTGTGAATATTAATAATATCCGCCGAGATTCCCTTCTCCGCAAGAACTTCGCCCGCCTGTATGGCTTCCCAGACC
>JANQUM010000386.1 GCA_030731175.1 Spirosomataceae bacterium | reverse complement strand
TGAGGAGTACGATAGCGTCAAACGGATTTCCCCTAATACTTTCCTCTACCGTCATAGCGGCGAGGTTTCGGTAGAGCATTGCCGTTGGGCGAATCATGGTTTCGCCTAAAGACATCACCGGAAATTCAAGCGGAAACCCTCCGGCTTCGTAAACGCCATTTTTTACAAATTGGGCAATTTCCCGAAAATGACCGTTGCAGGGTGTCACTTCAGACCACGTATTACAAATACCGATTACGGGTTTATTTTTAAATTGATGATGTGGCCAACCTTGATTTTTTATCCAACTTCGGTAAATAAAGCCGTCTTTTCCTTCTTTGCCAAACCAATCTTGGCTTCTCAGTTTGGTATTATTTTCTTCGCTCATGAAGTAGTTATAGATTGAGGGTTTTGAGAATAAATAAGTACACCAATATACTCATTATCATCACTTTTTTGTTGTTTTGCACTTTGAAATGAATTGAAAGCACAACGCAAACAGATTACAGGATGAATTTATTTGAGCAGTTTGACGAGTTAATGACTGACAAATTAGTGGAAAAAACCGCAGAATTGGCAAATGATGCGAGTAATAATAGTTATAAATCACTGAAAGGAATTTTTTACACGTTAGTTGCCGGGCTTATCAGAAGAGGTAGTAGCACGATGAGCTCAAATATGCTCTACAGTCAAATTCAGCGTAGTGGTAAAAAAGGTGGGCTGGTAAATAGTATTGATGATATAACGAGCAATAACCAGCTTTTTGAGGCCACAGTTGCAAGCGGAAGTAAAACGTTGAGTCAGATTTTTCCAGCGTTTAAAAGCCCATTAATTAGCATGGTCAGCACTTATGCTGAAACCCCAAAACCCTCCGCTGTTGCTTACTCAGGTTTCCTTTCGGCACTGTTGGTTGATATGCTCGATCAAAGAATAGAAGAAGAAAATCTTAGTGCAGACGGCTTGGCAAGCCTTTTACAAAGTCATCATCAGCCGCTTTTCAGCGAATCGCCGTATGGCTTACTTGAAATAATGATTCCGGCACTCGGAATGCAAGAGCTGCGTAACGAGAAATTTATCATTTCGAAAAAGAATCCTCAGCGGGAAGATACCGAGGCCGACACTGAATTACAGGCGGCTTTAGAGCCAGACCCTGATTACGATGACCTTGCCCGTAGGCGTGGAGTTTCTGCAACATCGCTAATTGGTATTGGTGTAGTTGTGGTCGGTATTGCCCTATTTGCGTGGTGGTATCTCAACATGCGTCAAAGCCCCAACGTCAGTCCTTCAGTTGAAGAAGTAGCAACGGAGGTACCTCTGTACGAATCTGATTCAGTAGTAACAGACTCTTCTATCAACTTACCAGCCACCGAAAACGTAGTGGAGGGCGAGTTTACCTCGTTCGGGCAGGAACTGATTACTTATATAAATGATGCAACTGCTGAAAGCGGCAAGGTGATTCCGTTTAATAGTGTTCAATTTCTTAATGGTACGTCAACAATTGACCCTGCATCTGCCATTGCTGTGGATGAGCTTGCTGAAATATTAAAGAATAATTCACGGTTGCAAATTCGTATTTTGGGCTACGATGTTGCCGGAAATAACGTTACTGCAAACAAACGTGCGTACGCCATAAAGCAGGAGTTATTGAACCGTGGCGGTGATAATAACCGAATTGACGCCGGCGGTACAACCACGACGGGTAAAGATGCGGTAAGTCTAAAAATTATTTCAAAGTAGCCGATCCAGCGTTTGTTGTTATCAAAAACGAGTGTTCGGTTGCTTTTCCAGAATCGTATTTGCTTTTATCAACGCTGTAATAATACGCTCCTTTTTTGGAGTAACCTCGTTGTTTTTCTTCGGTTTTTAACAAAAAATTGGTGGCAAGGAGTTTTCGACTGAAATTGCGTTTGTCAAATTCTACATCGTAAATGGCTTCGTACAGCTTCTGAAGTTGCGGAAGCGTAAATTTTTCGGGAAGAAGTTCAAAACCAATAAAGTGATGCGAAGCTTTGTAACGTAACCGCTGTAGTGCATCAAAAACGATGGTTTGGTGATCAAAAAGTAATTCGGGTAATTCATCCAAACCAAACCACTTTGCTTCTAAGTCGTCAGAAATATTAGTGCCATAATCACTCACATTTATAAGAGCAAAGTAAGTTATAGAAACGGTTCTTTCTACCGGATCCCGTTCGGGGTTACCGTACGCCGCAACTTGCTCCAAATAAACATTATCAAGCCCCGTAAGTTCTTTCAAAATACGGTTTGCCGCTTCGTCGAGTCCCTCATTGGGTTGTAGCCAGCCGCCCATTAAAGACCACGTTTTGATATTGGGTTCAATTCCACGTTTTACTAAAAGTACCTTTAGGGCTTCGTTATCAAAGCCAAAAATGATGGAATCAAGTGCCACAAGGCACTTTGTTTGTTCTTTGTATAGTTTTAACAAGGTTATAGAGGGGTTGAGATTAAGCAAATTAACCTAAAATTTTTCAACACGTCTTTATAATTACTCCCAAATCTGTCAGTTAATGTCGCTACTACATATTTCAGGATTGAACTTCTCTATCGAAGAAAACCAGATTGTCAAAGACTTTTCGTTTGAAATTAACGAAGGTGAAATCGTTGCAATTCTTGGCGAAAGTGGTTCAGGAAAATCTACAATTTTACGCCTTTTTGCCGCTCTTGAACAACCTAAATCAGGCACGTTATTATTAGATGAAGAACGCATAATTCCGCCCGCCGAAAAACTCATTGCCGGAAACGAAAACATAAAATTGGTAAAACAGGATTTTGGGCTGTTCCCAAACATTTCTTTGCGGGAAAATATAGCGTACGAAGTGCGTTTTTACGAAGAAAGCTACCGTAATCAACGAGTAGATAAATTATTGAAAATTAGTAGTTTAGATAAAATTTCACACCGCCTTCCCCGCCAAGTTTCGGGCGGTGAACAGCAACGAGCGGTTATTGCAAGAGCCTTAGCCGACGAACCCCGACTTCTACTTCTCGACGAGCCATTTAGTCACTTAGATTCACTCAATAAATCAAGGCTGAAAGCCGAAATTTTAACTACAATTCAGGAAGAAAAATGCGGGTGCGTTTTTGTTACCCACGAGGTGAACGACGCCTTCGGTATTGCCAATAAAATGGTAGTTATCAGGAAAGGCAAAACGCTGCAAATCGGAACGCCA
>JANQUM010000385.1 GCA_030731175.1 Spirosomataceae bacterium | reverse complement strand
ACGTGGACGGCGGGCGTTGCGAAGCCTGCCAAGGCGAAGGGCAGCAGACCATCGAAATGCAGTTTATGGCGGACGTAAAGCTGACCTGCGAAAGCTGTAAAGGGAAACGCTTCAAACAGGAGATTCTGGAAGTAACTTTCAACGAAAAGAATATCGCCGATATTCTCAATATGACCATCGACGAAGCCATTGAGTTTTTTGGAGAAAACGAACCTAAAATTGCGAAAAGGTTGCAACCATTGCAAGATGTAGGTTTGGGTTACATCGGTTTGGGGCAATCATCCAACACGCTTTCGGGCGGTGAAGCCCAACGTGTAAAACTGGCGTATTTCCTTTCAAAAGGCAACGCTGACACGGGCAAAACGCTCTTTATCTTTGACGAACCAACAACGGGTTTGCACTTCCACGATATTCGGAAATTGTTAAAAGCACTCAACGCCTTAGTAGAACAAGGCGATTCGGTTATTGTGATTGAACACAATATGGAAATCATCAAATCTGCCGATTGGGTCATTGATTTAGGCCCCGACGGCGGCGACGGCGGCGGTTATCTCCAATTTGAAGGAACGCCTGAAGACATGGTCAAAATTAAAAACAATTATACGGCAGATTTTTTAAAGGAGAAAATTCTTATTTCGTAAGAAAACACAACCCGATGTGTACAAAATTCGTATATTTGGTGTATAAACAAAAGATGTGAGATGAGAACGAATATTGATCTGAACGACAAATTAGTGGAGAAAGCAAAAAAATATGGCGATTTAACCACTAAGAAAGACATTGTAAATGCTGCATTAATAGATTACGTCGAGAAGCTTGCAAAGCTTGAACTTCTAAAAATGAAGGGAAGTATGGTCTGGGAAGGTAATTTAGAAGAAATGAGAACGGCGGGTTATGAATGAACTATATTTGTTTGATTCCTCAGTTTGGATAAATCATTTCAAGCAAAATAAAACAGCGGCCTCTGATCTACTATCTACAAATTTAAAAGAGAATAAATCCGTGTTGCTTTGCACCGTTACCGTTCAGGAAGTACTGCAAGGCTGCAAAACACTTAGTATCTTGGTGGTTATTGAAGGTTTATTCGAAGATTTGAAGAAAGTACCCTGCCAACATTATCATGCTCATCAGGAAGCAGCAAAAATGTATTTTACGCTTCGTAAAAAGGGAATCACAATTCGTAAACCTAACGATTGTCTAATAGCATTTTACGCAATGGAAAACAAACTCACACTCGTCCATGATGACGTTGATTTTGAACGAATCAAAGAAGTTTTTCCGTTGAAAACATTTCACTAAATCATGACAATAGAAGAAGCCCAAAGTATTGTAGATGAATGGATAACTACCATTGGGGTTAGGTATTTTGACGAAATGACAAATACCGCAATATTGATGGAAGAAGTCGGCGAAGTTGCCCGCATCATGTCGCGGCGTTACGGCGAACAATCGGAAAAAGAATCTGATAAAAATAAAGACCTCGGTGATGAAATGGCAGATGTACTCTTCGTACTTATTTGCCTCGCTAATCAAACGGGCATCGACCTTGCGGAAGCACTGAAAAAGAACCTCGAAAAGAAAACCAATCGAGATTTTGACCGACATAAAAATAACGACAAATTGAAGTAAACCTCTTCCTTTCGTCTAATCTCTCAAACGGTTGGTCGCTAAGTCAGAACTTCTACAAATGCCGCACCGTTAATTGACTATATTTATACCCAAAAACTCGTATATTCACTTCAGTTGTATGCTCAAAAAAAGTAGTTTCTATGCTGTTCTTCTATACTTTTCTTTCACAATTTGTAATGCTCAAGAAGTCCTAACAGTTGGGAAAGCACTGCAAATTGCCCTTGAAAATAACTTCGATATTAAAATTGCGGAACAACAAACGAATATAGCAACCCAACAAATATACCGTGGAAACGCCGGTATGTCGCCAATTATAGATTACAACCTCAACGTAGGTACAAACGGAAATTACGTAAATCAACGCTTTTTTGACGGACGAACCATCAACCAATTCGGACGTTCCTTTTCACCAAATACAAACGTTTCACTATTTTGGACTTTGTATGATGGGCGGCTGATGCAAACGAGATTTGAAACCCTTAAATCTCAGGGGCAACGGCAACTCGCACAGCAACAACTCACCGTGCAAAATACACTCGTGAACGTTATGCAAACGTATTACGAATTACTGCTGCAAAACCAATCTTTGAAATACTTAAATACGATTATTAAGTTTTACGAAGAACGTCTGAATATTACAAAGCAACGCTGGGAATTTGGGCGGGGCTCAAAGTTAGATTATCTCCAATCTCAAAGCGATCTAACAACCCAACGCTCAACATATACGTTGACAGAAAACGCTTTAAAAGCCGCCAAAATTCAGTTAAATACGCTGTTAAATAGAGAGCCTGACGTCGATTTTGAAGTACAAACCCAAGATACGCCTGCCCTCAGATACGATTTATATGATTTACTTGCCGACGCAAAGAATAATAATCGAGAAATCTTACTGCTCCAAAAGGAACTCGAAATAGCGAAACTGGGTGAGCAATCGGCGGAGTCATTTCTGAAGCCTCGCATTGATTTAAACTCTTCTTTTGGGTACAGTTTTGCGAGTAATAATGCAGGCTTTGTGGTTTCCAATCAAAATACTGGGCTTAATGTTGGTGTCACGGCACGTTGGAATATTTTTAACGGGCAACAAACCCGTAGGAATATTCAAATCGCGAAAATGAATATTGACGCCGTGGAATTACAACAGAAAAGTCTTTTACAACAAGTCACCGCCGACGTTGTAACCGCTTACAATCAATACGTTACCGATGAAAAAATCGAAGAAATTGAAGAAGCAAACCAAAAAGTAACAGAAGAAAATTTAAAGATTTCTCTCGAAAAATTCAAGCTTGGCGGCTCTACAATTCTTGAGCTGATTGAAGCCCAACGCTCTTACGACATATCGTTAAATCGATTGGTGAATGCTCGTTTTAATCGCCAGGTTTCGGAAGTTGATTTGCTTCGCTTGAGCGGGCAATTGGTGAAATAAAGCTATATCTTACCCGCCATTTCCCAAATTGCCTTGGCAAATTCAACAGCATGTTCGCCATCTCCGTGAATACAAATCGTCTCGGCTTTTAACGGAATTTCAAAATCTTCAA
>JANQUM010000384.1 GCA_030731175.1 Spirosomataceae bacterium | reverse complement strand
CACAACCGTTGGTGAATACTTAGGAATCAAATTTATTGCCCCAGACGCCGACGCCTTAAGTTGGTTAAGTTTCGGGCGGCTCAGACCAGTTCATACCAACCTCGTTTTTTGGGCTTGGGCAAGTTTGGGCATGTTGGGGTTGGGTTATTACGTTGTCCCAATGGTCGGAAATAACTCGCTTTATAATATCAAGCTTGGGTGGTATTCATTGTGGTCAATAAACTTGTCACACGTTTTAGGTACTGCATCTTTAATGGCGGGCATAAACAACGGCGGCGGCGAATACCGCGAATACATTTGGCCAATCATGATATTTTTTGCTTTGGGGTTAGTGCTGAGCATGATAAATTACCTCAAAACCATTGCCAACCGAAAAACGAAAGAAATCTATATTTCAAACTGGTACATTGCTTCGGCTATTATTTTTCTACCAATTATTGCAGTAGTTTCTTATTTGCCTTTTTGGCAAAATGGTTTAGGAGAAACCATTCTGCAAGGCTTCTATATGCACCAAGCCGTTGGGCTTTGGTTTATGATGTTTTGCTTGGGTTTGCTTTATTACTTCCTGCCACAGCAATTCAACAAGCCCATTTATTCGTATAGCTTGGGCGTTCTTGCCTTCTGGACTCAAATCTTATTTTACACGCTCATCGGTACGCACCACTTTGTGTTTAGTGCGTTGCCATGGTGGTTACAAACTACCGCAATTATCGGAAGTGTAGGAATGCTCATTCCCGTAACGTCAGGTACTATAAACTTCCTGATGACCTTTAAAGGCGGCTGGAATAAAGTATCGGGTAGTTATTCGTTGCCGTTTTTCTTAGTTGGGGTAATTTACTACTTCACGGGTTCTTATCAAGGCACGGCTGAGGCGTTTAGGGCAACCAATTTGCTTTGGCATTTTACAGATTTCACCATAGCCCACTCGCACATTACCATGTACGGCATTATCAGCTTCATCATATTTGCGGGTATATACGCCATCGTTCCACGCCTTACCGGAATAGAACCGAAGCAAAGTTGGGTGGGGGCTCACTTCTGGTTAGCCCTAATTGGACTGCAATTTTACACCATTCCATTAATGATTGGCGGCACACTCAAAGGGCTTTCTTGGGCGGAAGGAAAACCATTTATTGACAGCGTGGTCTTGATGGCTCCTTACTGGTTATGGCGGGCAATTGGTGGCAGCATGATGTGGCTCTCTCATTTGATTTTGGGGTATAACCTCATTAAAATGATATACAGTAAACCTGAGGTAACATTGGAAGATGAAGTGTTTGAAATGATGGGTAAAACAGCATAAATAATTTTTTAACAATGAATTTTTTCAATAATCATACAAAGCTTTTCGTAGCGGCAACGGCACTTTTCTGTTTGCTGATGCTATTCGTGGCGATTTTTCCGGCCCTCAATAATCAGAATGATAACGCTCCGTTGCCCAATAGCGTGGCACTTACAAACGAAGAGTTTGAAGGAAAAAAAGTATATATAAGCGAAGGGTGCGTTGGCTGCCATTCGCAACAAGTCCGAAACGTAGAAATGGATAAAGTTTGGGGTGATCGCCCCAATATTGCCGCCGACTACGCCCGAAGTGTACGCACGAGTTTTCTGCAAAATACGGCGACACTGATGGGTACAGAAAGAACCGGCCCGGATCTCACCAATATTGGCATACGGCAGGCAAGTATAGACTGGCATTTATTGCATTTGTATAATCCAAGGGCGGTTGTAAAAGAATCTATAATGCCCGCTCACCCGTGGTTATTTGAGGTGAAAGAAAACCCTGCTGAAAAAGATGTGATTGTTAACGTACCCGCTGATTTTATGAACGGGAAAAACGGCAAAGTAGTCGCTTCTGAAAAAGTATTGAATTTAGTTGCTTACTTATTAAGCTTAAAACAAGTAGAACTTCCCGACGGCTCACAACCCGAATTCCTCTATAAAAAACCTCCAAAAGCAAAAGGGGAGAGCAGCGAAGAGGAGGGTTTGGATGGCGAAGCACTTTATGCTGCAAATTGCCAAAGCTGCCATCAGCCAAATGGCGAAGGCCTAAAAGGAGCGTTCCCGCCTTTGAAGGGTAGTGCAATCGTCTTAGATGACAACGCTCAAACAATGTTGGAAATAATAATGATAGGTTATAACGCCAGAGAAGAGTACGGCGTAATGCCTGCCGTTGGAAATAATAATAAACTGACCGCCGAGGAAGTCACCGCAATTATGAACCACGAGCGAACAAGTTGGGGGAATAACGGTCGAAAAGTAACCCTCGAAGAAATAAAAAAATACATGCAACAGCTAAATGCGTCAACACCCGTAGCACAATAAAAGAAATGAAAAAAATAGCAGCCTTATTTTTATTGACCTTATCAACTTTTTCTGCGTTCGCGTGTCCCGTATGCGAGAAAAACCAACCGAAACTACTCAAAGGGATTGCCCATGGTGCTGGTCCGGAGAGTAACTTTGATTACGTGATAGTTTGGGGCTTGGTGGCAATAACAGTCTTGACATTAGTTTTTGCACTGAAATACCTCATTAATCCCGGCGAGAAAGAAGAAAATCACATAAAAAGAACATTTTTAACTTTCGAATAATATGGAGCATAGAAGCAAAGTATTCCTTTTTATTGATGACGAAAAAAAGGCGTTAGGAGAGTTTGACGTGCCGGTAAAGTTTGATTTAGACACCCGAAAACTAACGGACGGAAACCACACGCTAAAAATCGTAAGTAAAGACCCGACGGGTAAAGAAGGGATAAAGTTGGTAAACTTTGTGGTCAGAAATGGGCCTTCGATAGACTTAGAAGGCTTAAAAAATGATGATATCATTGACGGTGTACAACCCATAATGATAAACGCCTACGGAAAAGGTAACCAAAAAGAATTTTTAATTGACGGCAGCGAATCTCCCGCCAGTATCCCTTCTTGGCTTTGGGCGGGTTTTGTTGTGTTTTTTGGGTGGGCGATGTTCTATTTGATAACATCGTAAACGAAAGAGATGTGAATGTGATGTTTGTCACACACAAGTTTAAGCCATTAGAATATATTGCGTAATATAAAATCTATTCACAATACTATTGACAATGAAAAATCACTTTCAAATCCTTATTATAGGTGGCGGCAACGCCGGAATCTCGGTAGCGGCTCAATTACTTAATAAAAACGATA
>JANQUM010000383.1 GCA_030731175.1 Spirosomataceae bacterium | reverse complement strand
GAGAATTACCCCAACGCTGGTTTTGAAGTTGTGAATAAAGAAAATTACCAAAATTTTATTTTATAAATAACATGCCCGAATGGCTTTCACTTCGTTGGTTCGTACCGAGCGTTCTCACCAATTTTCATTGGGACGAAAAATGGTATCTTTACGCCATTGCTGGTATTCCAGTTTTGTTTGTAATTCGTTGGCTATTTTACAACCGGAGCCATCAGCGGCTCGGCTTGAGTTTGACAAACACCTACCTTAAAACCGACTGGATTAGCTACCTGCGGTATTTGGTTCCAATTATGTTTTCGCTCGGAATTGCCTGCGTGTTGATGTCACTTGCCCGACCGCAAAAAGTGTCAGAAAGCACCGAGAACTACGCCGAAGGCATCGACATTATGTTAGCGATTGACATTTCAGATTCTATGCTCGAACAAGACCTAAAACCCACCCGACTTGAAGCCGCCAAAGACGTAGCACGTGAGTTTATTGGCGGAAGATTGAGCGACAGAATTGGGTTGGTGGTATTTTCGGGAGAAGCCCGTTCTATAAGTCCGTTAACTACTGATTATGAATCACTTAACGATCAAATCAATTCTATCCAAAATAACCTAATCGCAACCGCCGGAACGGCAATTGGCAGTGCCTTGGCAACTTGTATTAATCGCTTACGAGATGTTTCGGGAAACAGTAAGGTGGCAATTTTATTGAGCGATGGCAGCAATACCAGCGGTCAACTCGACCCGCTTACAGCTACAGATTTGGCCAAATTTTTCAATATCAGGATTTACACCATTGCCATAGGAAAAGACGTAGCAGGCGGAGAATTAGACGAATCCTCGCTTCGGCAGATTGCGGAAGATGGCAACGGAAAATTTTTCCGGGCAACTGATAACGCCACCCTCGAAAATATTTTTGAGCAGATAAATAAAATTGAGAAAATAGAGATCAAAAATAACGTCAAGCGAGATGTGCAGGACTATTATTACATTTACCTCAATTGGGCAATCGTGTTTTTCTTGATTGCTTTTGCACTAAAAAATACTTTTCTTGGAAATATAACCGAGGATTAAATAAAGAAGCCAAATCTCAGTACAATGGGCGAACCATTACCACCAATACCCTGTGGATTAATGTAGCCAACACTGTTATAGCCTAAATTATACATCACAGAAATAAAGCTTCCACCTTGTTCGCGATTTCTGCCTTGATACATTCCAAGACCAATGAGCGGCGAACCGCCCCACTTCCGTTGTGGTACAAAGTTAGGATCACTCGGCGGAACAAATGGAAACGGATAAAAATCACGCTCGTCGGCATTAACAAGTTCGTATTCGGCGTGGGCAAAAAACGACCGCCAAATTGGTTGACGCACAAATATTTTCGGCCCAACTGCAAGGCTATTATTTTGACCCTGAAATTGCCCTCTGAAAACAAAAGTAGCCCCAACCCCAGCAACTGTTCCCGCGTCGGTGATTTCGTAACCAACCAGAGGGGCAACATCTATAAATAGAGTACCAAAAAAACCACCCCATATATTGCCGCCGTAATGTACTTTATCCAGCCATTCGGGGCGTTCTTTTTTAATTTTCACTTCTGTTTGTTGCTTTTCAGCATCATCCAATGGCTCTTCCTGCGGCATTATTTGAGCAACAGAAGTGAGCGATAACAGAAAAAAAGCAGTAGCCGCCGTGGCGGTTAAACTGCTTTTTGATATCTGTAAAATAAAGGCTTTTTTGGTAAGTAAGTTACGCATCAATTAGTTCTTTGTATTGTCTGTTTTGCTTATTCGGCTTTGTTGTTTCTGCCACTAATTCTTCAATTGAAATAGCTGCCAGCAACTGCTCTTCGAGCAAATCTGCCCATTCGTTCATATAAACGACAACATCGTCGCGGTAATTGCGGCGAAGGTAACGTTTTTCGATTGGTAAACGTTGCAAAACGTTTTGGTCAGATAAATATTCGAGATTTTGTAAGTCTTCCACCGAAAAACCGAACGACAGCAATTCAAAGATAATCAAATCCATGGGCATGCGGCTCGTTTCGCAATAATCGTTGAGCTGCTCGCTCCAATCGCCGCTGTTTTGCAACGCGGAGGCATGAATGTGTGCCTTCGTGAACTTGGTAATTTCTTGGGCAAGGTTGCCACAATTGCAACTTCCCATGTGCCCCCACATATACGGGCTTCCCTGATTTAACTTTTTTACCGTGTTACGCAGTGCTTCTACTACTTCTAACGTTGCTCTTGCCATAATTTTGGTTGTTTTAGTATTAATTAATGTTGTTGTAAATCGGTTTTTCTGATAAATGATTACCTGTTATTAAAATCCAAAAAAATGCAATGTCGCAAATTACTCACCTTAACAATGCTCTCTTTCAAGTAATCATTTTGTACTAAAATGCTCATTTAATAGCTGATTTGTTCTTCCTTCTACAATCAGCAAGAAAACGTGCGTAGCTTAAAAGAGCGAGCACGCCTTTAGTTTATTGTTGGATTTGATACGCTAACTAAGCGTGAAATCTTATTGTTTGAAAACGAATTTACACTTTTTTTCAGAATCTTTCATCTAAAAAAATGCGGAGTGCGTAATTGAGATGTAAGTTTTTACAAATACAACAATTTAAACAATTTTATTGCCATGAAAAAAACATTCAAATCAATTATTACCGTATTAAGTTTATCTGCAATTGCGTTCGTTTCAAACGCCCAGTCTGTAATGGTTGGTGGTGCTGCTATGTACCCAAACAAAAACATTATTGAAAACGCCGTCAATTCTAAAGACCACACCACACTTGTAGCCGCAGTAAAAGCCGCTGGTTTGGTAGATGCTCTTTCGGGAGATGGTCCGTTTACAGTGTTTGCACCTGAAAACTCGGCTTTTGACAAACTTCCCGAAGGAACAGTTGCCACTTTAGTAAAACCAGAAAATAAAGGGACGCTTACCACAATTCTTACGTACCACGTTTTATCAGGTAAATACGATGCCGCCACTTTGATGGAAGCCATCAAAATGGGTAAAGGAAAAGCGATGATGAAAACCCTTCAGGGAGAAGAGCTTACCTTTATGATGAAAGGAAAGAAGAAAATTGAAATCATGGATGCAAAAGGCGGAACTGCCACCGTAACCATTCCGAATGTTTACCAATCAAACGGTGTAATTCACTCAATTGATACGGTATTGATGC
>JANQUM010000382.1 GCA_030731175.1 Spirosomataceae bacterium | reverse complement strand
CCATTATATAAGCTTCCCTGATGCCGAAATGATGCAGCAAATTGTGGCGAAACACTACCCAACAATCAACGATAAAGTGGTAGAGGTTGCCCTCAATATTTTTTATCAACTCCGTAACGTTGGACTTGACAGAGCCCCTACAACCCGTGAATTGCTGAATTGGCTCAAATACGCCCAAACCTTCACGAGCGAACAAGCCATAGAAAAAATAAAGAATCTTGAAGGATTGGGTGTACTCGTAAAAACCCAACCTGATATGGAAAAGCTCAAAAAAGCTGTAACCGGAACAAGCACGCTGAATGTAAAAGCAAGAAGTAATTATTTCGGGTAAAAAAATAGTTCGTTCAAAAATCACGGCGTATGCCCACATGTCAATCAACTATTAAAATTCAGTTTTATACGCCCGTAATGTACTTTTCCCAAAGTAAGCGGCGGTGAATTTAATAACGATTAATTCGATTCAGCACTTAGCTAAATAACCGTAACTTTGAGGCATGAACTCAGCAACTCCACTCGCCGAACGCCTTCGTCCTCGTAACTTTGACGAATACATCGGACAAGAGCATATTTTAGGAAAAGGCAAGCCGCTTCGTCGGGCAATTGAAAGTAATTTAGTGCCTTCCATGATTTTGTGGGGACCACCGGGTGTTGGCAAAACTACGCTGGCTTTAATGCTATCTGAGGTTACAAAACGCCCGTTTCACAGCCTCAGTGCCATCAATGCTGGAGTAAAAGATTTACGCGAAATACTGAATCGTCCGTCAGGGTTATTTCCGCCAATTTTATTCATTGATGAAATTCACCGCTTCAATAAATCGCAGCAGGACGCCCTTCTTGGTGGCGTAGAAAAAGGAAACGTTACGCTTATTGGAGCGACGACCGAAAACCCTTCTTTTGAAGTAAACGCCGCACTACTTTCCCGCTGTCAAGTTTATATTTTAGAAGGCTTTGGAACGAAAGAACTGTCCGCTTTATTAAACCGAGCGATTACCCAAGATGTAGCTTTTTCTAAACTAAAATTCGATATAAAAAGTACTGATTCGTTGTTTCGATTATCCGGTGGCGACGGACGAAAATTATTGAATTTGCTCGAAATTGTCGTCAATTCGCAGACAACCGAAGAGGAAGTAGTTATTTCCGATGAATTAGTGGACGAAGTCATTCAGAAAAATATTGCTCGCTATGATAAATCTGGAGAACAACATTATGATATTATTTCAGCATTTATTAAGTCAATTCGTGGTTCCGACCCAAACGCCGCTTTGTATTGGATGGCACGCATGATTGTAGCAGGTGAAGATCCAGGTTTCATTGCCCGCCGAATGCTCATTTTGGCCTCTGAAGATATAGGGAATGCCAACCCCACAGCAGTTATAATGGCAAATAATTGCATGGATGCCGTGAAGAAAATAGGTTATCCCGAATCCCGTATTATCCTTTCGCAAACGGCTATTTATCTTGCCACTTCCCCTAAATCAAACGCTTCGTACTTGGCAATAGATAAGGCAATCGCCGTCGCGGAAAAAACGGCTCATTTATCCGTTCCGTTGCCGCTTCGCAATGCTCCAACTAAGTTGATGAAAGAAATTGGTTACGGAAAAAACTACCAATATTCGCACAATTACGAAGGCAATTTTGCCAAACAAAACTTCTTGCCTGAAGAATTAAAAGGCGAAAAACTCTACGAACCAGGCAACAACGTTCGTGAAAACGAGATCCGCCGAAACCTACAGAAATGGTGGGAAGAGTGGTACGGATATTAATTATTCCCTGAGTTAATTACTCGCTCTTTCGTTATAATATCACCTTGCCTTATTACGAAATTCGCTCCGACGATAAAAGCAGCAAGTTTATAAAACTTCAAAACCCGCCGATTTTTTCACTTCAAACTCGCCTTTTTCATTTTCAAAAATCAGGTAAACTTCAAAGCCAACTTTTTTGGCGAGTTCGAGAGATTTTTCAACGCCCAAGACCATACATGCTGTGGCATAGCCATCGGCATCCGTACAATTATTCATCAAAACTGAGGCACTTAGTAAATTATGCGTTACCGGATAACCCGTCTTCGGGTCAATGGTGTGGCTGTATTTTTTGCCGCCTCGCTCGGTGAATTTACGGTAACTTCCTGAAGTAGCAAGCGATTGATTTTTCAAGGAAACGACCGTTTGAAGCTCACGCTTGCCACTTTCAATGGGTTTGTCGATGCCAATATTCCACGCTTCGTTCCTACTGTTTACACCACTTGCCCGCACTTCCCCGCCAATCTCTACCATATAATTGGTGACCCCTTTTACTTCCAAAAATTCGGCAACCGCATCCACAGAATAACCCTGAGCAATAGCGTTAAAATCAACGCTTACGTTATCTTTTTTACGAATTAATTTCCCGTTGTGAATGCTCAGTTTCCTGTAGTCAATCAGACTTTTCAGACTATCAATTTGCAAATCAGTTGGCGGCGGCAGGTCTTTTTTGAAGCTAAAGCCCCAGGCTTTCACAAGCGGAGCAACGGTAATGTCGAACGCTCCTTCCGTTATTTTTGAAATACGTTCTGATGCATTAAATACCCGAACAAATGGCTCATCAAGCTCTAAATTGGTGTTTCCGGCGTTAACTTGGGTAATAATAGAAGTGCTATCCCAAAGCGACATACTTTTATCAATGCTACGAAAAAGGCTGTCTATTTCTTCAGAAAAGTCACGTTCGCTGCTGTCTTGAAAAATGAACCGGAAGGTTGTTCCCTGAGCATTTCCCTGCAATGTCGTAAATTTAGGTGCAGCTTTTTTGCAGGAAAAGGCTACCATTCCTACTGTAAGTAAAACACAAATTGAACGGATTATGGTGATTTTCACAAGTAGTAATGTTGTTACGTTTGGCGAGATTAGTTCATGGGTTTCATTGCAACGTCGCAGGCCTTAAATCCAATTAAAATTCTTCCTGAAAAGGTGAGTCCATTGAGACCCGATTTGAAATTAGTAATGCTTACCAACGTTTTCGCCTTCAACACAAAATTAACCCTTTCGGTTACATTGGGGTTGAATTTACTTATTCTTTCACTTTTAGCAAAAACGTAATCAAATTCGGTACCTATGGACGGAGAAAACCCCGAAAGTATGCCGCCCTCGCTATCGGGTTCAGTTTCAGCCAACGTGAACTCACTGATTGCAAGACCAATTG